>NZ_JBAJJM010000011.1:0-92986 GCF_036880405.1 Mannheimia indoligenes
AAACTTAAAAAAGTTAAAATGAATTTCTAGTTAGCACCTATTAAGACTTCAAAATTAAAAAATATTTTTAAAATCAAGTCAATCAACAAGTGCCCACACAGATTGTCTGATAAATTGTTAAAGAGCAAAATAAAACGACGCACCGGAATCAAACTTAATCTCTTCACAACAGTGCGTCGTTGTGTGGGGTGCATTATAGAGATTTTTAAAACTGTTGCAAGCCCTTTTTTTAAAGTTTTTTATCAACTGGATTATTTTTCATCAAAAACCTTAACATCGCTTAAACATCAATCACAGATAGTTGATTAAACCCCCAATCCTGCATAATTTGTCGTTTAATCTCGAATGCAGAAGTTTCTGAGGTACAAAATGCTTCATTAACTAACTCATTATTTTGATTAAATTTAACTTCTCCTAATAAGCTTAAAACCCGTTTAGCAATCCCTATTCCCGGATCAACAAAGTATTTCACTTTTGGTAATACTTGCTGCAATTCATTTTTTATCAAGGGAAAATGGGTGCAACCAAGAATAACCGTATCTAATGTGGAATGATCTTGCCAATCCTCAACAACTTTTTGTAAACGAGCCATATCCACTCTGCCCGTTCTCTGTTTTTCTTCTACAATTTCAACTAAATCCGTTGTACCAATTTTTTCTACTATGCAATCTTGAGCATATTTTGCAATGAGTTCATCAACATAGGGGCGAGAAACCGTTCCTTTTGTGGCTAGTAAACCGATGGTTTTACTTTCAGAAATTGCCGCAGCAGGTTTAATAGCCGGTACAGTGCCTACGATTGGAAACTGAAAATGCTCACGCAATGCAGGAAGCACAACTGTGCTTGCAGTATTGCACGCCACCACCACCATATCAAGCGGTTGTTTTTCTGCAATTTTTTGCACAATTTTGACCGCTCGTTCAATCAATACCTCTTCTGATTTCTCAGAATAGGGGAAAAAAGCATTATCAAAGCAATATAAATAGTGAGCCTGAGGTAGTACTTTACGGATTTCGTCATAAATCGTTAAGCCACCCATACCAGAGTCGTATAAAAGGATTGTTGGTTTCATTGTTATTTACTGAATGAATTAGTGTGGAAATGCTACTCCTTTCCCTCGTTATATTCAAGTTATCTCTATTTGACTTGATTATCGAAAATCGCAATAATCATTCTATTATTTAACCAAGGAGAACATTATGCAAAAATTTAACACACAAGAAATTGGTTGGATTGGTTTAGGTCAAATGGGCGAACCAATGGCTAAACACTTACTTAACAGTGGGGTAAAAGTAGGGGTTTATAACCGTAGTCCTGAAAAAGCGGAGAAAGTAGTGGCAGCAGGTGGGAAATTATATTCTTCTGTGGTGGAGTTAGTAAAAGCTCACGATATTATTTTCTTAATGATTGCAGACTACGCTTCTATTCAGCAAGTATTAAGTGCTGAGGTCTTAGCACAGTTAAAAGGCAAATTAGTCGTGAATATGAGCACCATTTCTCCAAGTCAAAACCAAGCGGTTGAAGCACTTCTTGCAGAACACGGAGCGGAGTTTGTGGAAGCACCTGTTTCAGGCTCAAGCAAAGTTGCAGAAGCTGGCAAACTATTAGTGCTTTCCGCAGGTAAAGAAGAAATTGTTGAGCAAATCAAGCCGCTTTTCGCTGCATTTAGTACGACAACTTTCTATTATGGCTCTGTAGGCAAAGCCGGTGGTATTAAATTAATGATTAACTCACTATTAGGCATTTTCGTTCAAGCTTACGGTGAGGCATTAAATTTTGCTGATCAGTACGGCATTCCGAAAGAGCAAGTGATTGAGATGATTTCAGGTTCGTTTATGAACAGCCCGATTTTCCAAGCAAAAGTGCCGATGTACTTAGCGAACGAGTTCCAACCTGCGTTTATGATGAAACATATGACGAAAGATTTTAACTTAGCAAGCGAAGAAATTGCGAAGTTAGGTAAATCTTATCCGTTAATTGAACAAGCAACCAAAACATACAATCAGGCAAACGATTCAGGCTTGAGCGAAGTGGATATGGCTGCGATTTATCAATATCTAGCAAAATAAAATCAAAAATCGGTTGGTGTAATGCCAACCGATTTTTTATAAATAAGGAAAGTTTTCTAAAAACAACTCTTTGACTTCAAGGAAATAGCCATTGATTTGATACACCCCTCGGCGGGCAAATAAACCGTTTTCTGCTTGAGCCCACTCTAATTTTTTCCTGATCGGATTTTGAGAAAACAACCATAAACCAATCGGCTCGTTACCAAGTGTCGGTATATTTGGGGCGATATTTTCAATCGTTGATCTCGGCACAAGCGTTTGAGCAAAAATCCAATTGGTATCACCATCTTTTAATAACACTTCTCTCAACCAAAAGTCTTCATTGCAAGCGGTCAGATTTTGCGAATTTTTTGCAACCCACTTTTCTTGCACCACTTCCACGTTGAAATCGGTTGCCACATCAAGTAACTTTTGAGTAAGCGAGCCATCGTGCAGAAGCCAGTTTTGTTGAGTAAAAGAAAGCGGCTCCGGCACTGAATGCCATTCCGCCGCTAACAGAATTTTACGATATTTTGTAAACATAAAGAAAAAAGGTAAATTGTAACATCAACAATTTACCTTTTTTGCCTTTAAATTTAAAGATTAACCTTTAATTAATTTTCTTACACCTTCTACCACAACAGAAATTGCTTTATGTTCGGTTTCGTGGATTGTGGCTTCGTTTGGAATTTCTTGTTGAGTACGGTTTACAATCACGCCGGACACCATACCTGCTCGTAAACCTAATGCAGAACACATTGTAAAGAGCGTAGCAGATTCCATTTCAAAATTCATTACATTGAGATCTTGCCACTGTTTTAATGAACCTTGAAAATGGCGATAAATTTTGCCTGTGAAGGTGTCGTAACGCTCTTGTCCCGGATAGAACGTATCAGAAGAAGCAGTAATACCAACGTAAGGTTTAACCCCTGCATCAACCGCAGCAGCGTAAAGTGCGTTAGTACACTCAAAGTTTGCTACAGCCGGATATTCCATTGGTGCAAAGTGTTTGCTTGCACCGTCTAAACGTACTGCACCGGTGGTAATTAAAATATCGCCTACATTGATATGTTCTTGAATTGCACCTGTTGTGCCAATGCGTAAGAAGGTACGAACGCCTAATTGAGCGAGTTCTTCCACACAAATTGAAACCGAAGGACCACCAATCCCCGTTGAACAAATAACTACGGCTTCACCTTCTACATAACCTAACCAAGAGGTAAATTCACGGGTAGATGCTAAAAACTCCGGGTTATCCATTTTTTTTGCAATACGCTCACTTCTGGCAGGATCTCCCGGTACTATCGCAATTTTTGCCCCTTTTAACATCGCTTTTGTTAAACCTAAATGAAATACTTCAGACATAACGATCTCCTTTTGATTTCTAATCATCATTCAAAATCATTCTACCTAGCAAGCGGTTGATTTTCGATATTTTTTTGCGATCAATGTTTGATTTTGTGAAGTAGATCAAAGGCAAACGGTTTCGTTCACTGAGCCTTTTTGATTTGCGATTCAATATAAGTCGGAGCGAAAAAATCCTTATCAGACAGATAGAACACAAAATCTTCTTTAACCAACATCGCAATTAGCTCATTAAGATTTTGAATATCCATCGGTGAATAAATCACCGTTAAATTATCAAATTTTTGAATGATTTCTGAGGCTGGGCGGTAATATTGCTCGCCATTCACAAAAATATAGTGCTTACAAGGGTAAACTTGCTTTTTCACACTTTCAATTGCTCGCCCCAACTCAGGTTGAGCTGTGGTTAGACTAACTACCGCCACCGTTGGTTGGTTGGTTGGTTGGCATTCATTCTATTTCCTTTTATTTATATTGCTATTCTTATTTGCAAAAATTAATGCTTTTTTAACCGCTTGTTACTAAGGCAAAATATCTCTCAAAATCGGATTTTGTAGCGAAATCAAAGTTTCTGTTGATTGAATTTCATCAATAGATTGAATTTTGCCCGCTAAAACCGAATGCAATTCTTCAATAGTGTGAGTCATCACTTTAATAAAAATCGAATAATTACCTGTTGTGTAATATGCCTCCACTACTTCATCAAACTCGTTAAGCTTCGCGATTACTTTATCGTAATCTTTTGCCGATTTGAGAATAATTCCTATAAAACAACACACATCATAGCCCAATTTCTGTTCATTGACTACAATTTTTGTTGATTGAATAACCCCTGCTTGTCGCATTTTTTCAACCCGAACGTGGATAGTTGCCGCACTTACGCCAAAATCTTTCGCCATTTCTGCATAAGGTATGCGAGCATCTTTAATTAAACAGCGTAAAATTTGCTGATCGAGTTTATCAATTTCTAATTTCACTTTGTTTTTATTGTGCATTTTTCCTCCTCAAAATCCATTTATTTAGATTTTATCTAAAATAACTTAACTTATTTTAAACTAAATTTAATACATTTGCTTTTTTATTTGATAAATATTGCATTTTTAACAGAATTCTTTAAATTAGCAACTGTTCATATTTCATATTCATTAGGAAAGCAATAAAAATGAAAAAATCATTCATCTTACAACAACAAGAAATCAGTTTTGTTAAAAACACCTTTACGCAATATTTAATCGACAAACTAGGCATTGTGGAAGTACAAGGTCCAATCTTGAGCGAAGTCGGTAACGGTATGCAAGATAACCTTTCCGGTATCGAAAAAGCAGTAAAAGTAAACGTAAAATGTATTCCAAACGCCACCTATGAAGTGGTTCACTCTCTCGCTAAATGGAAACGCCATACATTAGCTCGTTTCGGTTTTAAAGAAGGTGAAGGCTTATTCGTGCATATGAAAGCGTTGCGTCCGGACGAAGATTCATTAGACCGCACGCACTCGGTGTATGTGGATCAATGGGACTGGGAAAAAGTGATTCCTGAAGGTCGCCGTGATTTTGCGTTCTTAAAAGAGACCGTGAACGAAATCTACAAAGCGATTCGTTTAACTGAATTAGCGGTGGAAGCTCGTTTCGATATTCCATCAGTTTTACCAAAACAAATTACCTTTGTGCATAGCGAAGATTTAGTGCAACGCTACCCAAATATGACCGGTAAAGAGCGTGAAAATGCGATTTGTAAAGAGTGCGGTGCAGTGTTCTTAATCGGTATCGGCGGCAAATTATCAGACGGCAAACCACACGACGGTCGAGCACCGGACTATGATGACTGGACAACCGAATCCGAGCAAGGTTATAAAGGCTTAAACGGCGATATTTTAGTGTGGAACGAAGAATTAGGCACAGCGTTCGAGCTTTCTTCAATGGGTATTCGTGTGGATGAAAAAGCATTACGTTTACAAGTAGCAATTACCGGCGATGAAGACCGTTTAGAAATGGATTGGCACAAAGATTTATTGGCTGGCAAGTTACCACTTTCTATCGGCGGCGGTATCGGTCAATCACGACTAGTAATGTTCTTGTTACACAAAAAACACATTGGTGAAGTGCAATCTAGCGTATGGCCAAAAGCAGTGTTTGAAGAGTTTGAAAATATTCTCTAATCATAAAAAAGCGAACCTTCTGGTTCGCTTTATTTTTTCTACAAGCGGTCTGTTTTTGCAAAAAATTTACCGTTTTTGACCGCTTGTAAGTCTACAAAAATTATTTCTTCTCGCCTGCTACGCCAAAAACAGTACCTCTCTCTCTATCACCATATTTTTCAGCAGTTGTCTTATTTGTTGTTATTCCACCTTCAAATTGTTTATAAAGATAGGCCTCACCAGCAATAGCTTGTGCATTTTCACCGTAAAAACCTAATTCGTACTTACCTGAAATACCACCTGAAGCAGAAGCATTTGCTTTAATCATACCATCAACAATATTACCTTTTTCCAACTGGATTGTTGGAATAGCAGCATTATTAAATTGTGAAAGAGAACCTACACCTGTTTTCTCAGTAAAATTAACTTTGTAATTCAATGTTCCTACATTATCCGAGTTAAATGCTTTGCCAACATAAGTTACTTCGCCAGATGTAGGAAGATTTGTAGTTCTTACCCCTTCAATTCGGTTAACTCTAAACCTTCTTTGTTCTGTTGTATCTTCATTCCAAAATGCACTAATATCACGCCCAACAACGGTTACACTTGGGGTAAGATAAATATAGTGATTACCAACAAAAATACCGTCTAAATTTTCTGCAGACATACTAATGAAAGCGTGTTTACTTAACCCTTTTGGTAAAGATAAACCTGTGTGATCAATCCAAGAATAATTTCTTCCTTGTTCTTTGGTAATTTCAGCTGCTTTTTGTACTATTTCTTTTATTAAAGCCGTTTTATTTTTTAATGCAAGCTCAGCCGCTTCTTTTTCTTGTTTTGCTGTTGCTAACTGCTCAGCTGTACTATTTTTATCCGCTTGAGCCTTTGCTAAATTTGCTTCAGCTTTCTGTAACTCATTTTTGGCTTTTACTAATTCAGCATTTGCAGAATTTAGCTGATTTTGTACCGCTTGTTTTTCGTTATTTATCGTAGTTAATTTGCTTTCAGCGACTTCTTTTGATTTTTGTAACTCATTTCTCGCTTTTGCTAATTCAGCATTTACAGAATTTAGCTGATTTTGCACCGCTTGCTTTTCATTATTCATCGTAGCTAATTTACTTTCAGCTAATCCTTTCGCTTTTTCAGCATTTTCAAGGTTTATTTTTGCTTGTGTAAGTTGCTCAGAAGTTGCATTTTTATCAGATTTCAACTTTGCTAATTCTGCTTGAGCCTTTTGTAAATCACTTGTTGATGTTGCTAATTCTGATTTAGTTGTATCTAACTCTGTTTGGACTGAATTATTTTGAGGTTTGTCAGTAATAACATCTGATGAACCGCCACCGCTACTACAAGCAGTAATCCCAAATAAAATCAAACTAGCTAAAGAGAGTTTTTTAACATACATAGTGTTTTCCTTATAAAATTGACCGTGCAAATGCACACAAAAATTGTACAAAAAAAAAACAACTTGTCGTCAAGTAGAAATGAATTTAAAAAAATATTTATCTGTAAAAAATTAGCATTTTTAAACCGCTTGTAAAAACAAAACCCCACTTGCGTGGGGTTTTTCAGTATTAACGTTTGTTCGCTAATTTTGTTTTTGTGAGTTCGTAAACACGCAATTTCGCAATTTCTTTCGCTAATTTCGCTGTTAAATCAGCGTCGTTAGTTTTAGACAAGGTTTCTTCTGCTTTACGTTTTGCAGCAAGAATACGTTGTTCATCAAGTTCATCACCACGAATTGCGGTATCTGCAAGCACGGTAACAATGGTTGGTTGTACTTCAAGGAAGCCACCAGATACATAGATAAATTCTTCTTTGCCATCAGCTAAAGTGAATTTAACCATACCCGGTTTGATAGCGGTTAATAGTGGGGTATGCCCTGCATAGATCCCTAATTCGCCATCAACCCCTGAAACACGCACACTCGTTACTGTGCCTTCAAAGATTTTACTTTCCGCACTCACAACTGTGAGTTCAAATTGAGATGTCATACTGTTCTCCTTTGTTTAAGAACAATTACATCTGTTTTGCTCTTTCAACCACTTCGTCAATTGAACCCGCCATATAGAACGCTTGTTCCGGGATATGGTCGTATTCGCCTTCTAAAATGCCTTTAAAGCCACGAATTGTCTCTTTTAACGGTACGAATTTACCTGGTACGCTGTTGAATACTTCCGCAACGTGGAATGGTTGTGAAAGGAAACGTTCAATTTTACGTGCACGAGCTACTAAGCGTTTGTCATCTTCCGATAACTCATCCATACCTAAGATTGCGATAATATCTTTTAACTCTTTATAACGTTGTAATGTACCTTGTACACCACGAGCAACATTATAGTGTTCTTCGCCAACAACTAATGGATCTAATTGGCGAGATGTTGAGTCTAATGGGTCTACCGCAGGGTAAATACCAAGAGATGCAATGTTACGGCTTAATACCACTGTTGAGTCTAAGTGTGCGAAAGTCGTTGCCGGTGATGGGTCAGTTAAGTCATCCGCCGGTACGTAAACCGCTTGTACAGAAGTAATAGAACCTGTTTTGGTTGAAGTAATACGCTCTTGTAATACACCCATCTCTTCTGCAAGAGTCGGCTGATAACCTACCGCAGATGGCATACGACCTAAAAGTGCTGATACTTCAGTACCTGCAAGAGTATAACGGTAGATGTTATCTACGAAGAATAACACATCACGACCTTCATCACGGAATTTCTCCGCCATTGTTAAGCCGGTTAATGCTACACGCAGACGGTTGCCTGGTGGTTCATTCATCTGACCGTAAACCAGTGATACTTTGTCTAATACGTTAGAGTCTTTCATTTCGTGGTAGAAGTCGTTACCCTCACGAGTACGCTCACCTACGCCCGCAAATACAGAGTAACCGCTGTGCTCAATCGCAATGTTACGGATTAACTCCATCATATTTACGGTTTTACCTACACCCGCACCACCGAACAGACCAACTTTACCACCTTTCGCAAACGGAGCGACTAAGTCGATAACTTTAATCCCTGTTTCTAACAACTCAGTGCTGTTAGACTGCTCTTCGTAGCTTGGTGCTGCACGGTGAATTGTCCAACGCTCTTCTTCGCCAATTGGACCTGCTTCATCGATTGGCTCACCTAATACATTCATAATACGACCAAGCGTTTTTGTACCAACAGGTACTTCAATCGCTTTATTTGTATTTTCAACTTTTAAGCCACGTTTTAAACCATCAGATGAACCTAATGCGATACAACGTACCACACCGCCACCTAATTGTTGTTGAACTTCAAGCGTTAAGCCTGTTTCAACTTTTAATGCATCATAAACTTTTGGTACTGCATCTTGCGGAAACTCAACATCGATTACCGCACCGATGATCTGTACAATTTTTCCCGTTGCCATTACCGTTCCTCTATTCATTGTTAAATTGCTGCGGCACCCGCGACAATTTCATTTAATTCATTCGTAATACTTGCTTGACGAGCTTTGTTATACACCAATTGTAACTCATTAATCAGATTACCTGCGTTATCCGTTGCCGCTTTCATCGCAACCATTCGAGCTGCTTGTTCAGAGGCTAGGTTATCAACTACTGCTTGATATACCTGAGATTCTAAATAACGTACAAGCAAGTTATCTAATAACGCTTGTGGACTTGGTTCATAGATATAATCCCAAGAACCTGTTTGTCCTAATGAGTCATTTTCAAGTTCCGGCAATGGAAGTAGTTTTTGTACTGTCGGTTTTTGCGACATTGTGTTTACGAAGCGGTTATATACTACGTAAACTTCATCAATATCACCATTACGGAAGGCTTTTACCATACCGTTTACAATACCAACTAAATTTTCCATTGTTGGTGTATCACCCAATCCATTAATATGACCTTTAATCTCTAATCCCATTGGGTTGAAGAAAGAAATACCTTTGTTTCCAACCAAACTTAATTCAGATTTGATACCTTGATCATCTTTTTCTTTTAACTCATTTAAAACGGTTTTAAATAAGTTAATATTCAAACCACCACACAATCCGCGATCAGTTGAAACGACTAAATAGCCCACTTTTTTCACCGGACGTGAGATGAGGAACGGGTGTTGATACTCGATGTTACCTTTGGCAATATGGCTAATTACTTTGCGAATGCTATCTGCATAAGGGCGAGAAGCCGACATACGCTCTTGGGTTTTACGCATTTTTGATGCAGCAACCATTTCCATCGCTTTGGTAATTTTTTGCGTATTACGAACACTTGCAATTTTGGTTCTTATCTCTTTAGCACCTGCCATATTTTTTCTCCGCTAAAAAGTTAGATTACCAAGCACTGTTCTTTTTGAAACCAGATAAAATCTCGTTCAATTTATCTTTAATTTCATCATTGAAATTGCCAGATTTTGACAGTTCTTGCATAAACTCGCCGTAGTTGCTTTGAGCATACGCTAATAAGTTAGCTTCAAATGAACCTACACGCTCAACAGGCACATCATCAAGATAACCATATTCTGCTGCTGCTAGCGATAAACCTAACTGTGCTACAGACATTGGCTCGAATTGTTTCTGTTTAAGTAATTCAGTTACTTTTTGACCGTGTGAAAGCTGTTTGCGTGTTGCTTCATCAAGGTCTGATGCAAACTGTGCGAACGCTGCTAATTCACGATATTGTGCAAGTGCGGTACGAATACCACCGGCTAATTTTTTCACCAGTTTAGTTTGTGCAGAACCACCAACACGAGAAACCGAGATACCAGGGTTTACCGCAGGACGAATACCAGCATTGAATAATCCTGACTCTAAGAAAATCTGACCATCAGTAATCGAAATTACGTTGGTTGGAACGAACGCCGAAACGTCGCCAGCTTGAGTTTCAATGATCGGTAATGCAGTTAAAGAACCTGTTTGACCTTTCACCGCACCGTTAGTGAAACGTTCTACATAGTCTGCATTTACACGAGATGCACGCTCAAGTAAGCGAGAGTGTAGATAGAATACATCACCCGGGAATGCTTCACGACCCGGTGGACGACGTAATAACAATGAAATTTGACGGTAAGCAACTGCTTGCTTAGATAAATCATCGTAAACGATTAACGCATCTTCACCACGATCACGGAAGTATTCACCCATTGCACAACCTGCATAAGGAGCTAAGTATTGCAATGCTGCAGATTCAGATGCAGATGCTACAACCACGATAGTGTTTTGTAATGCACCGTGCTCTTCTAATTTACGCACTACGTTTGCAATAGTTGATGCTTTTTGACCGATCGCAACGTAGATACATTTAATGCCTGAATCACGTTGATTAATGATCGCATCGATAGCTAATGCAGTTTTACCGGTTTGACGGTCACCGATGATAAGCTCACGCTGACCACGACCGATTGGAACCATTGAGTCAACCGCTTTATAACCGGTTTGAACAGGTTGATCAACAGATTGACGATCGATAACACCCGGTGCAATCACTTCGATTGGCGAGAAACCATCATTTTGGATTTCACCTTTACCATCAATTGGCTGACCTAATGTATTAACTACACGACCTAATAAACCACGACCAACCGGCACTTCTAAAATACGACCTGTGCATTGTACTTCCATACCTTCTGCTAAATCTGCATAAGGTCCCATTACAACCGCACCGACAGAATCTCTTTCTAAGTTTAATGCAATCGCATAACGATTGCCCGGTAATGCAATCATTTCGCCTTGCATTACATCTGATAAGCCGTGGATACGAATAACCCCGTCACTTACCGAAACGATTGTCCCTGTGCTTTGAGCTTCGCTCACCACATTGAATTGGGCAATACGCTTTTTAATCAATTCACTAATTTCTGTTGAATTTAGTTGCATTTTTTATTCCTCTTACAAGCTCAACTCTTGACTCAAGCGGTTTAGCTGTCCACGACTACTACCATCAATCACCACATCATCATAACGAATGATTACACCCGCAATTAATGAACTATCAATTGATGAAGTAATACGTACTTTTGTTCCGAGTCGCTTTTCCATCGCATTGGCAATTTTTGCTTCTTGTGCATCTGTTAATTTATCTGCAGAAACAACCTCAACATCTTTTATTGATTCGTGCTCTGCTCTTAATTCTAAAAATGCATTCAATACAGCAGGTAATACCGCTAAACGCTTATTATCAGCCATAACGCGAATGAAATTTTGCCCATATTGATCTAATTGGTCGCCACAAATATTGATAAACGTATCAGAAATTTGACCGCTTGCAAGTGATGAACTGATGAAATCAGCTACTTGCTCATCATTCGCGACAGCTGCAGAAAATTGCAACATTTCCTGCCATTTATCCAATTGACCTTGTTCTAAAGCAAAATCGAAAGCCGCTTTAGCATAGGGGCGAGCTACTGTGCTTAATTCTGACATCTGCCCCACCTTTTTATAGTTCTGCAACTAGCTTATCAATAATATCGTTGTTCGCTGCAGCATCCACTGAACGACCGACAATTTTCTCAGCACCGGCAACAGCCAATGCAGCCACTTTTTGACGAAGCTCTTCTTGAACACGTTTACGTTCGCTTTCTACTTCCGCATAACCTTGTTCAATAATGCGTAGACGTTCAACTTCAGCCTCTGCTTGTACAGACTCTAAAATTTCATTACGACGTTTTGTTGCCAAATCAATAATTTTTTGTGCTTCTTCTTTTGCTAACAGGATTTCTTGATCTGCCGCAGCTTTAGAATCAGCCTGCTCTTGTTTCGCTTTTTCGGCAGAAGCTAAAGCATTAGCAATATTTGCTTGACGCTCTTCAATCGCTCGAATTAGCGGTGGCCATACATATTTCATACAGAACGCAACAAAGAGTGCGAACGCAATAAGCTGACCAATTAGTGTTGCATTTAAATTCACAACGCCTCCTATAAAGTTAGTTAAATTACCCGAAGGTAACGCCTATTATTTATAGGGATTAGCCTAATAAACCAATGAATGGGTTAGCGAAGATGAATAATAATGCGATACCCACAGCGATCATTGAGATAGCATCTAAAAGACCTGCAACGATAAACATTTTAGTTTGTAAGCTGTTTGCTAATTCAGGCTGGCGAGCAGAAGATTCTAAGAATTTACCACCTAATAATGCGAAACCAATCGCAGTACCGAATGCAGCGAAAGCTAATAAAATTACTGAACCAAAAATTGTTGCGGTAATTACGTTTTCCATAATGTTCTCCATAAGGGTTGAGGAATTTAGCCAAAGGCTAGGTTAGTTAAATATCAAAGGCTTATGCCTTTCATTTCATTGTTTTACAGAGCAATCACTCTACAAAATTTAAAATTGTAAAAAATTAAGATTTTTTAACCGCTTGTATTAATGATCGGCTTTATTATAACCAATACTTAAATACACGATTGTCAGCATCATAAAGATGAATGCTTGAAGCGTAATAACTAAAATGTGGAAGATAGCCCAAACAATTTGAAGCGGCACACCCAACATTTGAGGTACTATGCTTTCTGCCATATACATTACAGCAATCAAAATAAAGATTAACTCACCTGCATACATATTACCGAATAAACGGAAAGCAAGAGAAATTGGTTTAGCGAGTAAAGTAACCACTTCTAATAAGAAGTTTACCGGAATAAACGCCCAATGATTAAAAGGGTGTAACGTATATTCTTTTACAAAGCCACCAAAACCTTTCGATTTGATTGTGTAGTAGATAATTAGGCAGAATACACCAATTGATAAACCCAATGTTGCACTAATATCTGCTGTTGGTACTGCACGTAAATAGTCAATACCTAGCAAACTTGCTAATTGAGGTGGATAATCAACCGGGATCAAGTCAATAGCATTCATAATGAATACCCAGCAAAAGATGGTTAATGCTAATGGACCTACTTCGTGGCGAGGACCGTGAAAGTTCTCTTTAACCACACCGTTTACCCATTCAATAATCATCTCAACAAAACATTGCCACTTACCCGGCACGCCTGTTGTTGCATTTTTTGCTGCTTTGCGGAAAAAATAAAGGAAAATAGCACCTGCTACCAATGAGAAAAATAAGGTATCTAAATGCACATTCCAAAATCCCTCACCTGTCGTTAAAAACGTCAAATGGTGAGTGATATATTCTGCGGTAGACCCAGCCATAATTTATCCTTTCAAAATTAAAAAACTATGTTGATTTCCGACTCAAGAACATCGGCAATGCAATGTTTAAAAACAGTGCTAAAAAATAACCTACAAAAAATACTAAAAATTGGAAATGCGGAATTAAGGTAAAACTCACTATCATTAAAATGATTGCAACTAACCATTTAACCCCTTCTCCCCAATAGAAAGCGGTCATTTTTGTCCGATCTTTTGCAGAATTTCTAAAGAAAACCCAATACACAAAAACACAGTGAGGCACAAAACTAGAGATACCTCCAGCAAGAAAGGAAACTGCAATATTCCCTTTACACAAAAAAAGAATAAAAGCTAAAACTAAAATAGCTCCCGCTTCAATTCCCAACGCTCTGCGATATTGTGATTTTGCTTTATTGATTACAGCAGACACATTTTACCCTTTTTGAACAAGTTTACCTTAACAAACAGGCTAATAATTAGCCACTGTTGAATCAATGGAAATCCAACGAGAAATTATACTTTACAAATTAAGAGTTGCAACCTAAAACTTCATAAAATGAGTCATTCTTCACATTTTTGAAAAAAAACTCCGATTTTTACAAAAATGTAAAAAATTTGATCGGGGAATACATAGAAAGACAAGGTTGATTTGAAGGGAATAAGGGAAGTAAATGCGGTCATCTTGTTACAAACATATTACAATATTCTTTTAAGAACTTTGTAAAAAATAAGCCAAAAACAACCGCTTATTATCAATAATTACTTATCTAGAAAATTTATAAGCTAAATCATTCCAACGTAATTCATTTTTAAGCTGCGGTAACTCCGTATTTTCATTAATGTGAATGAACTCAATACCGAAATATTCAGCGAATGTGCGTAACATTTCTGCATCAATATCCAAACTGAAAGCACTATGGTGAGCTCCACCGGCTAAATTATCTATAGCATTTAATGTTTTTTCTCCACTGGCACGGCAATTTTAATAATTTCAACACAACTAAATGTCTTTCACCGACCAACTCCGGCACTTGTAATTCAATAACTTCAACCAATTCAATATCCTTTTTAACCGCTTGTACTTCGGTTTCATCATACACGCCTTTTAACGCATAAAATTTACCGTTTTCATTCGGTAAGTGGTAGCACCAATTTACCATATCATCAAGCGAGGCAAAGGCTCGACTCAGAACTCCGTCAAATTGTTGCTCTTGATATTCTTCCACACGGCTCAGAACAGGGGTTACATTTCGAATCCCCAATTCACGCAACGCATTTTTGATAAAAGTGATGCGTTTTCCCAAGCTATCCAATAAAACAAATTGTTTATCTGGATTAATAATCGCCAACGGAATCCCCGGTAAACCCGGACCTGTTCCCACGTCAATAAACTTTTCGCCCTGTAAATGTTGGCTCACGACAATGCTATCCATAATATGTTTCACCAACATTTCATCAGGGTTACGAACGGAAGTCAGGTTATAGGCTTTGTTCCATTTATCCAACAACCGAACAAACCCGACCAACTGCTCTTTTTGCTGATCGGGTAGGTTAATTTCAGCTTGGGCTAACAAGCGGTTAAGTTTTTCTAACATTTTGTAAATTCTATTTTAACCGTTCTAATGCTTTATGGGATTGTTTTAACATATCATCCCATTCTAGGTTATTATCATCATTGATAATATTTTCAATCGTCAGTTGATAAAATTTTCTTGCTTGAGCAATATCTTTTGAAGTACCAATGCCTTTCTCATACATTTCTGCTAATTTAAAAGAGTATTGCGGAAAGGATTTATACCCATTATTCAAATAAAGCGACCAATCATAATTGAGTTTATAATAATGAAAAGCCTCTTTTTCATTTTTACTTACGCCAGCTAAACCTTGCTCATAAATTTTAGCAAGGTTTACCAATGCCTCGTTCCAATAAGAAATACCCTTTACAGAATCAATTCGTTTTAAAGCTCGTATCGCTAACTCGCCCTTTTCTTGCTTTAAATAAAGATAGCTCAGATCTATATTGGTTTTTGCTGAACGATGGTATTCAACATCAACCTCAACGAGTTTTTCATAGTAATAGATTGCTTTATCTATATCCTTATTAACACCTGCTCCCTTTTGATAGGTTTGTGCAAGATATTCCAAAGCCTCTAAAGATCCAGAATTAGCGGCTTTTTCAAACCAAGTCATTCCTTTTGCACTATCTTCTGCAACATATTGCCCTGTCCAGTAGAGGTGCCCTAAATAATACATTGCATATAGTGCATTATCAGAATTTCCCTCTTTTGCCTGCTCTTCTAATAGCTGAATTGCATGAGGAATATCTCCTTTATCAAAGGCTCGATAGGCTTGTGTAATTTTATCTGAACTCATTTCATTTGCTTTGATATAAGACGAACATAAAAAGCAAATAAAAATAAATATTTGCTTTATATTTTTCATTTATAGATCTCCACGTTTCAACATTCCTTGCTTTTTCAAATTCACAAGTAGAATCGAAATCGCCGCTGGTGTAATGCCCGAAATGCGGCTGGCTTGTCCGATGGAAACTGGGCGGTGTTGCATTAGTTTTGCACGCACCTCGTTGGATAAGCTGTCCACTTTGTCGTAGTCAAACTCCGGTGGAATTTGGGTGTTTTCGTGGCGTTTGTGGCGTTCAATTTCGTTATATTGATGCTCAATGTAGCCTTGGTATTTAATCGCAATTTCCACCTGCTCTGCGGCTTGTTTATCTTCAATAGCTGGAGCAAACGGGGCGATTTGAGTGAGTTTCTCGTAGCTCATTTCAGGACGACGAATTAAATCTTCACCGCTGGCTTCACGGGTAAGTGGCGTGCTCAATAACGCATTCAGTTCATCTAAATTTGGCATTTGTAAGTGAGCCCACGTCTGTTTTAAGCGTGTGCGTTCTTGCTCAATCGCTTCCATTTTTTGATTGAAACGTACCCAACGAGCCTCATCAATTAAACCTAGCTGGTGAGCAATCGGTGTTAAACGAATATCGGCATTATCTTCACGCAGTAATAAACGGTATTCCGCACGAGAAGTAAATACACGGTATGGTTCTTTTGTACCAAGCGTGCAGAGATCATCCACCAATACGCCGGTGTAAGCCTGATCACGGGTTGGGAACCAAGACTCTTTACCTTGCACCTGTAATGCCGCATTAATCCCCGCTAATAAACCTTGTGCTGCCGCTTCTTCGTAGCCTGTTGTACCATTGATTTGACCGGCAAAGAATAAGCCGTCAATTGCTTTGGTTTCTAGGGTTGGTTTTAAATCACGAGGGTCAAAATAGTCGTATTCAATCGCATAACCCGGCTTGATAATACGGGTATTTTCCAACCCTTTCATTGAGTTTACGATCCCCATTTGCACATCAAACGGTAAGCTGGTTGAAATACCGTTAGGGTAAACTTCGATCGTGTTTAAACCTTCCGGTTCAAGGTAAATCTGGTGAGAATTACGATCGGCAAAACGCATCACTTTATCTTCAATCGATGGGCAATAGCGTGGGCCAATTCCTTCGATAATCCCTGTGTACATCGGGCTGCGATCCAAATTAGAACGGATCACATCGTGAGTTTGTTCATTTGTATGGGTAATGTAGCAAGGAATTTGACGAGGGTGCTGTTCCACCGATCCCATAAATGACATTACCGGTAGCACATCATCGCCGTACTGTTTTGCCAAAACATCAAAATTAATGGTACGAGCATCTAAACGTGGCGGTGTGCCTGTTTTTAAGCGATCAACACGCAAATTCAGATCACGCAAGCGATCTGCAAGCATAGTAGCAGCCGGATCACCTGCTCGACCACCTGCATAATTATCTAAACCAATATGGATCTTACCTGCAAGGAATGTACCAGCCGTTAAAACCACAGAACGAGATTTAAAAATTAGCCCCATTTTTGTTACCGCACCGACCGCACGGTTATTTTCCACTAAAATATCCACGACTTCTTGTTGGAAAATATCTAAATTTGGTTGATTTTCTAATGCGGTACGCACGGCATTACGGTAAAGCACACGGTCTGCTTGAGCACGAGTAGCACGCACAGCCGGACCTTTGGAACTGTTTAATGTACGAAATTGGATCCCTGCAAAGTCGGTAGCTATCGCCATTAAGCCGCCCATTGCATCAATCTCTTTCACTAAATGCCCTTTACCAATCCCCCCAATGGCAGGATTACAAGACATTTGCCCTAAAGTATCTACATTATGTGTTAAAAGTAGGGTTTTTAACCCCATACGGGCGGGAGCAAGTGCAGCCTCAGTTCCCGCGTGTCCGCCACCTACGACAATCACATCGTAAATTTGGTTATAAATCATATATCGCCTTTTCTCTCAAAAATACTGTGCAAAAATAAACGTGTATTTTAGCTTAAAAAGGGATCATCAGGGAAATAAAATTTAAATTGAACAAGATCCAAAGTTCCTTTGCTAAAGATAATATAGATCTATATAAAGATCTTTATTGTTAATCTTATTAGATCCTCTACTTTATGTGAGTAAAAGATCTTTTACAGGAAAAACAACAAGTTAAATCCAAAAATGGTCGTGAATAGATCTCACTAAAAGAAGATCTAACCTGTGGATAAAATCTAAAGTTATCCACAGAAGCTAAAATAAAGAAACTTTTAACAGTGTAATTCCCAAATAATTCAATCTTTTTTCATAAGTTATCCACATAGGGTATGTAACGTTTTTTAGATTAAATTCCTTTTTTCGTATTTCTACAGTAAAATTTTACTTCATTTTGATATGTAAAAAAGTGAGAAAAAATGACCGCTTGTAACTGCCAATCAGGCAAAAAATATACCGAATGTTGTGAGCCTTTTCATTTAAAAGCTGAAATACCACAAACAGCAGAACAACTTATGCGTTCTCGTTACTCAGCTTATACGCTGGTTAATATTCCCTATATTGTTGAAACTACAGTTCCAAACCAGCAAAAATATCTTGATCAAGCAGCAATGAAAACGTGGGGAGAAAATACAAAATGGGCTGGTTTAGAAATTATTAAACATTTACCTAACCTTTCAAAAATACATAGTCAGGTTGAATTTAAGGCATTTTTTGACACAGAAGAGGGAAAACAAGCACATCACGAATTATCGCTTTTTGTCAAAATAGAGAGTAAATGGTTCTTTGTAGACCCTACTGTTCCTTTACCAAGTCAAAAGCAAAATTGTGTATGCGGATCGGGCAAAAAATTTAAACATTGTTGTGGTCATTATCTTTAATATTGAATTGAACTCTTTTTAAATCAAAAAGACTAAGTAAATGAATTCTATTCACCAACGACTAACTTACCTACAGGGGAACGAAAAATGGATTTCAATAAAATTTTAAACCAAGTGTTAAATACGGCAAAAGATGCAGCAACTAACGGATTAATCAAAGGTAATACGACAAATGACCAAATCGCCAAAGTAGGTGGTGGTGCTGCTGCTCTAGGTCTTATTTCAATGTTATTTGGACGCAAAGGCGGCTCAGGTTTAGCGAAATTAGGTTCTTTAGCCGCTCTGGGTAGTTTGGCTTATCAAGCATATCAAAGATATCAAGAACAAAATGCGTCAGCGTCTCAATTAAGCCAAGATAATTTTGAAGAAGTTGATGCGAATGAAGCAAGTAAGGTGATTTTACAAGCAATGGTTGCCGCAGCGGCAGCAGATGGTGCAATTACTGAAGATGAAAAAGCCGCAATTGTTGCACAAGTATCACAAGATCCGGAAGTATTATCGTGGATTAGTCAAGAAATGAATAGTCCTGCAAGCGTAGAAGAAATTGCTCGTCAAGTAGGTAATGATCAAGCTCTTGCGACTCAAGTTTACCTTGCTGCTCGTGCAGTATGTACAAACTTAGAGCGTAAAGAAATCATTTTCTTAGCAAACTTAGCGAATGCACTAGGTTTACCGGATGCGTTAGTTGAACAGTTAGAAAAAGATGCCGGATTCTAAATTTAGACTATTTTAGTTTAGCTACAAGCGGTTATATTTTGAGAGTTTTTTGCAAAAAACTTGTGAAATATGACCGCTTGTTCTTTTTAAGCTTTTTGGATAACAATTTCCCAAGCGGCATCACCAATTTGAGCGAAATGAGTAACAGGATAATTATTCTCAGCAGCCCAGCGAGGTAAATTTTCCGTAGCTTCAGCACAAGTAAATTGGATAGCCAACTCGTCGCCAATATTTAAATCAACAATTTTCTTTTTAGCTTCCATTAATGGATAAGGGCATAGATGCCCTTGAGTATCAAGCTCGTAACGCATATTTTCTCCTTATTGAGGTTGTTTGGTCGGTCGGATATGAACAAAATAAGTCATTATCCACACTCCGATCATAATAAAAAACAGTGAAATCCAGCCTTTGGCACTCATTATTGCTGTTGCCGTTAAACCATTGCCAATCGTACAACCACCGGCAAGTGAAGCTCCTATTCCCATTAATAATCCGCCGATGACACTGTTCCGACAAGTTGTTAGATCAGGCATCCTCCATTTAAACTCTTTACTCCCTTTGGCTGCAATGTAAGAACCAAGCATAATGCCTAATACAAGGAATACTCCCCAGTTTATTAACTTAGCATCTCCGGTAACAGTATATCGAATGATATTAGCCGATGGACCTGTGATACCTAATCCGGCTGATTTCCCATACAGAGCATTTACTCCCCAAGCGGCAAAAGCTAATAATCCAATTAATACAGCAGCAAAAAATGGATGGTAACGTTTCTCGAATAAATAGTGGCGAATACCGGTCCATTTAGGTGGTAAAGAAGCAACTTTAAGTGTTGGTTTTGACAATGTTCGATAAACTAAAAAGCCAGTAATAGTAATAAGTATCCCGATTAACCACCATATAGATATATTTAATAAAGCAGCTAAGTTTTCCTCTATTTTGCCGTATTGCATCATTGATTTTGTAAAATCACTTAATGCACCAAATCGCATCGCAGCAGCACTAATCATATACATCAATAATGCAATCCAAGCACTAATTAACCCTTCACCTGCGTGATACCAAGTACCGGTAGCACAGCCACTTGCTAAGATAATACTCATACCAAAAATTAATGAACCGATAATAGTGGTTGGGAGTGAGAAATCTTTATAAGGTAAAGTGATATAACCCAATTCCATTAAGGAAACTACGCCTATACTTTGCACCGAAATTGCGATTAGCAAAGCATAAAACATACGATTATTTTTGAGGAGATACATATCACGAAATCCGCCTGTTAAGCAGAAGCGGGAGCGTTGAAAAATAAAACCAAGTAATCCGCCGATTATCAAGGCTGATAAGAAAGACCAAAACATAACTAAACCTTAGTATAATGTAATGAAAAAGAGGTAGACATTTTTGTCGTGTTTATAAACTTTGTCAATTGAGTTAATTATATTTTGTGAGATCTCTCACAAATTTCATTTTTGTGTCCGATTTTATATTAGATAAAAAGTAAACGTTTGCCTGAGTTTTATTTGATAACTCGATCACAAAAAAGCAAATAAATCCTTTAAAACAAAGGCTCTTTGCGTTAGTCTAAGTCAAATTTTAAATTATAAAGGAGTAAAAAATGACTATTTTTCAAGTTGCTCAAAACTGGTTAGCACAAGACCCTGATGCTGAAACGCGTGCAGAGTTAGAACAGCTCATTCAAGCGGCACAAACGGATGAAAAAGCGAAAGCAGAGTTGGAAGCTCGTTTTGATGGACGTTTACAATTCGGTACGGCAGGTCTGCGAGGCAGATTACAAGCAGGCTCTCAAGGTATGAACCGTGTATTGGTTGCACAAGCTGCCGGTGGATTAGCAGAATTTGTGAAAGGTTATGATAAATCCCCTTCTATTGTGATTGGTTACGATGGTCGTAAAAATTCTGATGTGTTTGCTCGTGATACTGCCGAAATTATGGCTGCGGCAGGCATTAAAACCTATTTACTTCCTCGCAAATTACCTACACCTGTGCTTGCCTTTGCCATTCAATATTTTGACACTACAGCCGGTGTAATGGTAACTGCGAGCCACAATCCACCTGAAGATAACGGTTACAAGGTTTACTTAGGTAAAGCCAACGGTGGTGGACAAATTGTTTCCCCAGCGGATAAAGAGATCGCAGCGTTAATCGACAAAGTCGCAAGCGGTAGCATTTCTGATTTACCTCGCAGCCAAGATTTCACCGTGTTAGATGATGAAGTGGTAAATAAATATATTGAAAAAACTGCCTCACTGGCGAAACAGCCAAAAGCGGAGATCAACTACGTTTACACAGCAATGCACGGTGTGGGGTATGAAGTATTAAGCAAAACCTTAGCCAAAGCAGGATTACCGCAACCACATTTAGTAGAAGCACAAATTCAGCCGGACGGCTCATTCCCAACAGTAAACTTCCCAAACCCGGAAGAGAAAGGGGCGTTGGACTTAGCCATTGAATTAGCGAAAGCGAAAAATGCAGAATTCATTATTGCAAATGACCCCGATGCTGACCGTTTAGCGGTTGCAGTGCCTGATGCTCAAGGTAACTGGAAGCCTCTTCACGGCAACGTGATCGGTTGTTTCTTAGGTTGGTATTTAGCGAAACAGTACCACGCACAGGGCAAAAAAGGCGTACTAGCTTGTTCACTTGTATCTTCCCCTGCATTAGCGGAAATTGCAAAAAAATATGGGTTAGAGTCAGAAGAAACGCTTACCGGCTTTAAATATATCGGCAAAGTTGAAAACCTCTTATTTGGCTTTGAAGAAGCGTTAGGCTATTTGGTTGATCCGGACAAAGTGCGTGATAAAGACGGTATTTCAGCGGCAATTATGTTCTTAGATTTAGTGTGTAGCTTAAAACAAGAAGGTAAAACGCTTGCAGATTATACTGCTGAATTTGTGAAAGAATTTGGGGCTTATGTAAGCGGTCAAATTTCTATCAGAGTTTGCGATTTAGCCGAAATCGGCAAATTAATGACCGCATTACGTAATAATCCGCCGGCAGATATTGGTGGATTTAACGTAGCTGAATTTATCGATCATACAAAAACGCCACGTCAAAATGATATTTTAGTATTCATTTTAGAAAATGGCAGCCGTTTAATTGTCCGCCCTTCAGGTACTGAACCAAAAATTAAGTTCTACTTAGATGCTCGAGGTACTGATGCAGCAAATGCCGAAGAAGTACTAAGCCAATTTGATGCAAGTGTGCGTGCATTACTACGTCAAGAACAATACGGCAAACAAGATTGTTAATTTTTACTAAGAGAGGGTTATTCCCTCTCATTTTTTTTATAAAGGAGAAACTAATGGCTCAAAAAATTATTTTAGATTGCGACCCGGGGCACGATGATGCAATTGCGATGATGTTAGCTTGGGGAAATCCGAATATTGATTTACTCGCTGTTACTACAGTTGTAGGCAATCAAACATTAGAGAAAGTGTCTCGTAATGCGTTAGCGGTGGCGGAAATTGCGAATATCCGCAATATTCCTTTTGCGAAAGGTTGCCCTCGTCCACTTGTGCGTGAGGTGGAAAATGCCCCTGATATTCACGGTGATTCAGGAATGGATGGTCCGAAATTACCTGAACCTACTCAGCAATTTTCCGAAAAACACGCCGCTCAATTAATTATTGATTTGGTGATGTCGCACCCTGAAAAAACGATCACCTTAGTGCCAACCGGCGGTTTAACCAATATTGCGTTAGCTGCTCGATTAGAACCTCGCATTATTGAGCGAATGAAAGAAGTGGTGCTGATGGGCGGTGGTTATCACACAGGTAACTGGAGTGCAGTGGCGGAGTTTAATATCAAGATTGACCCGGAAGCCGCTCACATAGTATTTAATGCGGGCTGGAAAGTAACGATGGTTGGCTTAGATTTAACTCACCAAGCTCTTGCAACCCCTGATGTAGTAGAACGTTTTAAAGCCTTAAACAGCAAACCGGGACAGTTTGTAGTTGAGCTTTTAGCATTCTTCTCCAAAAAGTATAAACAAGTGCAAAACTTTGATGCCCCACCGGTGCACGATGCTTGTGCGGTAGCTTATGTGATTGACCCAACCTTGATTGAAGTGGAACAAGTGCCGGTCAATATTGAATTAACCGGCACGCACACGCTTGGAATGACGGTCGCAGATTTCCGCTACCCGCCAAAACCTTGTAATACTTGGGTAGCGAAAAAATTAGATAAAGAACGTTTTTGGAATTTGGTAATCGATTCTATCAAAAATCTCGGCTAATCTAATCATCAACTTGTTAAGCGTTGGTATATTCCGCTTTATCGTCTAACCAACGCTTAATTAATGCCTGTGCAAGCGGTGGATTTTCCACAATAATTTGCTTGGCGTAGTGCTGTACAAGCGGAATCATTTTGCGGTCTCGCATTAAATCCGCTACTTTAAACTCTGCCATTCCAGTCTGTTTTGTACCGAGAATTTCGCCTGTGCCTCGAATTTCCAAATCTTTTTCGGCAATGAAAAAGCCGTCTTGGCTATCTCGCATTACCTGTAAACGCTTGCTGGAAATTTTGCCGAGCGGCGGTTTATACATTAACACACAATGGGAAGCGGTTGCTCCTCTCCCAACTCGTCCTCGTAATTGGTGAAGTTGAGCCAAGCCCAAACGCTCTGAGTTTTCAATAATCATCAGGCTGGCATTTGGCACGTCCACGCCCACTTCAATCACGGTGGTTGCCACGAGTAAATCCAATTCTGCCGCTTTGAATGATGCCATAATGGCTTGCTTTTCTTGCGGTTTCATTCGACCGTGTACTAAACCGATACGCAAATCAGGTAAGGCTCGTTGCAAATCTTCGGCAATCGCTGCTGCGGCTTGAGCCTCTAACACTTCCGATTCATCAATTAAAGTACATACCCAATAGGCTTGGCGGTTTTCGTTTTTACAGGCTTGATAAACCCGTTGCACAATTTCTGCTCGTCTGTCTTCCGAAATCACCACGGTGGTAATAGGGGTTCGCCCCGGTGGGAGCTCGTCAATAATGGAGGTGTCTAAATCCGCATAAACCGTCATTGCCAGCGTTCTTGGAATTGGGGTGGCAGTCATAATCAGTTGGTGTGGATAAATGTCCTGCCCGTTAGCATTTTTCGCCCCTTTTTCACGCAGTGTTAAGCGTTGATGCACGCCAAAACGGTGCTGTTCATCAATAATCACTAAGGCTAGATGATGGAATTCTACCGCCTCTTGGAACAGTGCGTGTGTGCCGATGATCATCTGCACCTCGCCGTTTTTGATTGCCTCAAGTTGTGCAGTTCGAGCCTTGCCTTTCACTTTACCGGCAAGCCAGCCGACCTCAATCCCAAACGGTTTAAGCCAGTTGGCAAAATTATTAGCGTGCTGTTCAGCGAGAATTTCAGTCGGTGCCATTAGGGCAACCTGCTTGCCATTATCAATCGCTAACAGAGCAGACAAAGCCGCAACCAGCGTTTTTCCAGAACCCACATCGCCTTGTACTAACCGCATCATTGGTGAAGGCTGAGCTAAATCACGCTCAATATCTGTCGTAACTCGATTTTGGGCATTGGTTGGTTGGAATGGTAGGCTTGCTAAAAAACGATTTTTTAAATCTGTTTTATAGGTTAGTGGCTCGGCAAATTGCTGTTTGACTCCTAAACGGAGCTGCTGCATCGCTAAATTATGGGCAAGCAATTCCTCAAAAATCAATCGTTTTTGGGCGGGGTGTTCGCCTTTTTCTAAAATTTCTGCTGAAATGGTTGGTGGCGGACGATGCAAAAGCTGCAACGCCTCTTTTAAGCTATATTTGTGTGGATTGTATTCATCGGGCAATAATTCTGCCACTTTCACATTGTTTAATACTGCTAAGGCTTGCTCGGTCATTTTGCGTAATGATGCTTGTTTTAAGCCTTCGGTGGTGGAATAAATCGGCGTGAGCGTTTCCGCTAGTTCAAGCGGTTGATTATTACGGATAATTTGATATTCGGGGTGATGAATTTCCGCCATAAAACGCCCACGTTTCACTTCGCCAAAGGCTTTTACCCGAACGCCTGTAGCAAGGCTGTTTTTCATTCCTGTATTGAAATTAAAGAACTTGAGCATAATTTTGCTCGTACCGTCAGAAAGCGTAACGGATAAAATCGGTCTACGCCCAAATTGCACTTCTGTGAGTTGTACATAACCCTCAATGGTGCAGTAACTTTCAGGGCGAACATCGGCAATCGGCGTAATGCGAGTACGATCTTCATATCTCATCGGCAGATGAAATAACAAATCCTGCACATTATTAATGCCGATACGACCTAGTTTTTCTGCGATTGCAGCCCCTACGCCCGAAAGAGCGGTTAGAGGGACACCGTCTAATAATTGTTCGCTCATTATATTTATTCAAATAACCATTATTGGAAACAAGTATAAGGGGAAAATAACGTTTTCTCTATTTTTTAATCATTTTTCTTACAGACAAGCGGTATTTTTTCTCTCATTTTTTGCAAAAAATCTTGAAAATTTGACCGCTTGCCCCATTTAGTTTCTGTTTTTAGATGAAAAAGGAATACACAATGGCAAATCAAGAAACCCGTGGCTTCCAGTCGGAAGTAAAACAGCTGTTACAGCTGATGATCCATTCTCTCTACTCTAACAAAGAAATTTTCCTGCGTGAGCTGATCTCAAATGCGAGTGATGCGGCGGATAAACTCCGTTTCAAAGCCCTTTCCGAGCCGGCTCTATATGAAGGCGATGGTGAGTTGCGTGTGCGTGTATCGATTGATGAAACGCTCGGCACAATTACTATTGCCGATAACGGTATCGGTATGACTCGTGAGCAGGTAATTGACCATTTAGGCACGATTGCGAAATCAGGCACAAAAGAATTTTTAGCCTCACTCGGCACAGAACAAGCCAAAGATAGTCAGCTTATCGGTCAATTTGGCGTGGGCTTCTATTCTTCGTTTATTGTAGCGGATAAAGTTACCGTCAAAACCCGTGCTGCCGGCGTGCCAGCCGAACAAGGCGTGATTTGGGAATCGGCAGGCGAAGGGGAATATACCATTGCTGATTTTGAGAAAGCTGATCGTGGCACGGAAATCATTCTACACTTACGTGAAGAAGAAAAGGCATTTTTAAATGAATGGCGTTTGCGTGAGATTATCGGTAAATACTCCGACCACATCGGCTTAGCGGTGGAAATTCAGACCAACGAATACGATGACGAAGGTAAAACAAGCGGTCAAAAATGGGAAAAAATTAACAAAGCTCAAGCCCTTTGGACGAGATCGAAAAATGAGATTTCAGACGAAGAATATAAAGAGTTCTACAAGCACATCAGCCACGATTTTGCCGATCCGTTGCTCTGGTCGCATAACAAAGTGGAAGGCAAACAAGAGTATACCAGCTTGCTCTATGTGCCGAGTAAAGCCCCTTGGGATTTATTCCAACGTGAGCAGAAACACGGTTTGAAACTCTACGTTCAGCGTGTATTTATTATGGACGATGCAGAAGTGTTTATGCCAAACTACCTGCGTTTTATGCGTGGTCTATTAGACACTAACGATTTGCCACTCAACGTCAGCCGCGAAATTCTGCAAGAAAACCGAGTAACCCAATCGCTCCGTTCTGCTCTGACTAAGCGTGCATTGCAATTACTGGAAAAACTAGCGAAAGACGATGCGGAAAAATATGCTCAATTCTGGCAAGCGTTCGGCTTAGTGCTGAAAGAAGGCGTGGGCGAAGATTTTGCCAACAAGCAACAGGTGGCAGGCTTGCTCCGTTTTGCTTCAACGCACTCAGACAGTAGCGAACAAGCGGTCAGTTTTGCCGATTATATTGCAAGAATGAAAGAGGGGCAGAAAGCGATCTACTTCTTAACTGCCGACAGCTATAGTGCTGCCAAAAACAGTCCGCATTTAGAGCTATTTAACAAAAAAGGCATTGAAGTATTACTGCTTTCTGACCGCATTGATGAGTGGTTAATCAGTCATCTTACCGAATTTGACGGTAAACCATTGCAAAGCATTACCAAGTCGGATTTAGACTTAGGCGACCTTGCCGACAAAGCGGAAGAAGAAACCCAAAAAGCCCAAGAGGCAGAATTTGGCTCATTCTTAGAACGAGCTAAGGGCTACTTTGGTGAACGAGTGAAAAATGTAGTGCTCACTCATCGCTTAACTGATACCCCAGCTGTGGTTTCCACCGATAGCGACGAAATGACCACCCAAATGGCAAAACTCTTTGCTGCAATGGGGCAACAAGCACCGGAAGTAAAATATACTTTCGAGCTAAACCCGGATCATACTATGGTGAAAAAAGTAGCGGATATTGCAAGTGATGATGAGTTTAATGAGTGGATTGAATTACTGTTTGAGCAGGCATTACTCGCCGAACGAGGCACGCTGGAAAACCCAACGGCATTTATTAAACGAATGAATAAACTCTTAGGGTAATAACAAAAAAACACCTTCAATGAAGGTGTTTTTTGTTAGAAAGAATTACTGCTTATTAGTTTCTGGTTGTTGTTCCGCTTTTTGCTCTCTTTGACCTTCTAAAGATTGCTCTTCCGGTAAGGCTTGCTCTTTATGCGGAGCAGGTTCTTCTTGACCCACGGCTTTAGATAACTCTTCAGGGGTGGTTTGCTGAACGGCTGGTTTAGCCTCAGGGGCTACGCTTGTTGATGTTGCGGGATTGTGTTCAAGCGTCTTTGCGTGAGCTTCTGGTTTTTGCTCATTGGCTAATGTTTTTGGCTCTGGTTGAGCTTGATTAGCTTGTGGAACATCAACAGGTTGCTGCTGTTGATGACCTTCAAGTGATTGTTCTTCCGGTAATGCTTGTTGCTCACTCGGTGCTGGTGTTGGTTCAGAATCTTTTGCTTGAGCTGCCGCTTCTTCTTTTGTAACAGGCGGAAGAGGCTCAGGTTTTTTTACCTCCAACTCTTTGTGTTGCTCTGCAACTTGTTGAGATGGTTTTTGAGCTTCCGTTTTTGCTGCTTCAACCGTTTCTACTTTTTCTTCCTTCTTATTATTGCCGATAAGATAATTACCACCAATAAATACCACCAAAACCAGTGCAATTAATAAAAATATTCTAGCCATAGTTGATCTCCTTTATCAAGTTTTCCTTATCCTAACATTTTTTAAACGTAATACACAACAAGCGGTTAAATTTTCGAAAAATTTTGCAAATTGCAAAAAAGATCGGAAATTTGACCGCTTTTGTTTTAAAATAAGCAGATTTTTGAGATTTCAATATTTAAAGAGAGATAGGAATAACAATGCGTACAAGTCAGTATTTATTTTCAACCCTGAAAGAAACTCCGAACGATGCTCAGGTGGTTAGCCACCAATTAATGTTGCGTGCGGGAATGATTCGCCCGATGGCATCAGGTTTATACAACTGGTTGCCTACCGGGATTCGTGTGTTGAAAAAAGTGGAAAATATCATTCGTGAAGAAATGAACAAAGGCGGGGCGATTGAGGTATTAATGCCGGTGGTTCAGCCTGCGGAATTGTGGGTGGAATCCGGTCGTTGGAACGATTATGGTCCGGAATTGCTGCGTTTTAAAGATCGTGGTGAGCGTGATTTCGTGCTTGGTCCAACCCACGAAGAAGTTATTACTGATTTGGTTCGCCGTGAGGTCTCTTCATACAAACAACTTCCGCTGAATCTTTACCAAATCCAAACCAAATTCCGTGATGAAGTTCGCCCTCGTTTTGGTGTAATGCGTTCCCGTGAGTTTGTGATGAAAGATGCTTACTCTTTCCACACAGACAAAGAGAGCCTGCAAGAAACCTATGATGTTATGTATCAAGTTTACAGCAACATCTTTACCCGTCTTGGCTTAGATTTCCGTGCGGTGCAAGCGGATACCGGCTCAATTGGCGGTTCGGCTTCGCACGAGTTCCAAGTGTTAGCTTCAAGCGGTGAAGATGATGTGGTGTTCTCAACCGAGTCAGATTTTGCGGCAAATATTGAATTGGCGGAAGCGGTTGCGGTGGGTGAACGCCAAGCTCCAACGGCGGCAATGGAATTAGTGGATACGCCAAATGCGAAAACAATTAACGAGCTAGTGGAAAATCACGGTTTAGCGATTGAAAAAACGGTAAAAACCTTGATCGTAAAAGGTTCAACCGAAGAACAATCATTAATCGCATTAGTGATTCGCGGCGACCACGATTTAAACGAAATCAAAGCCCAAAAACATCCGTTAGTGGCTGACCCATTTGAGTTTGCTGATGAAGCGGATATTAAAGCCAAAATCGGGGCAAGTGTCGGTTCATTAGGTGTAATTAACTTGCCAATCCCAGCGATTATCGACCGTTCAGTAGCGTTGATATCAGATTTCGGTTGTGGAGCAAACATTGATGGTAAACATTATTTCAATGTGAACTGGGAACGTGATGTGGCAATGCCTGAAGTGTTTGATTTGCGTAATGTTGTAGAAGGCGACCCAAGCCCAGACGGTAAAGGTACTCTTCAAATCAAACGTGGTATTGAAGTTGGGCATATTTTCCAATTAGGGAAAAAATATTCCGAAGCGATGAAAGCCACAGTTCAAGGCGAAGACGGTAAACCGCTAGTGATGACAATGGGTTGCTACGGTATTGGTGTAACCCGTGTGGTGGCGGCTGCGATTGAACAACATCACGATGAGCGTGGTATTATTTGGCCAAGTGATGAGATTGCACCGTTTACGGTAGCGATTGTACCGATGAATATGCACAAATCGGAAAGCGTTCAAGCCTTTGCGGAAGAGTTATATTCAACCTTAAAAGCACAAGGTGTGGATGTGATTTTTGATGATCGTAAAGAGCGCCCGGGTGTTATGTTTGCGGATATGGAATTAATCGGCGTGCCACATATGGTGGTAATTGGCGAGAAAAACCTTGAAAACGGCGAGATTGAATACAAAAACCGCCGCAACGGTGAGAAACAGATGATCGCCAAAGAGAGCTTGCTTGATTTCTTAAAAGCGAACGTGAAAGCATAATTGGCAAAATTCTAGCGAAAAAAGACCGCTTGTAACCTCTACAAGCGGTCTTTTTTTATCAATTTTTTGCAACTTATTTTTTCAGAAGGGTTTGAATTAGTAACAAAATTGCGGCGGCATCATCCACTAAGCCAAGCGGACCTAAAATCGCCTCAGGTAAAATATCCACCGGGCTAAACAGATAAAATAAAATAATGGCAACTTTAATCCATTTTGCTTTGTTCATTTGGTAGCCTTTATAGTTTTTCCACAAAATTAGGTAACCACTCCTCAGCACTCGCATCATGGTCAAAATTATTCACTACATCAATGCGTAGCGATTTGCACACTTGGTTTGCACCTTTAGCTTTAAGAGCGTTTTCTACAATATTGACCGCATTGCAGAACGTGTCGTAATCGGAACTCCCTAATCCAACCACACCAAATTTCATTGCACTGAAATCGGCAGAGCTTGCAGCTAAATCATTAAAAAGCGGTTGGATATTATCCGGCAGCTCTCCGGCTCCGTGGGTAGAAGTTACCACAATTAAATGTGATTTCCCTTCAATATCGGCAAGGGTCGCTTGGTTAAATAATTCCACCTCAAAACCTTGGCTGCTTAATACATCATTAAGGTGATCGGCAACATATTCCGCTCCGCCTAAGGTACTGCCGGTAATAATGCAAATAGATGTCATAGTAAATCTCTCGTTAGAGTTAGAAATAGTTGGAGTATTCTAGCGAAGATGGGGGGCTTTGCAAATTATTCTTTTTATATAGACAATAATCTGTTTTTTCTCTATCGTGCTTATATGTAACATTGTTTGGGGTATTAAATGAGAAACAAAAAATTATTTTCTATTTTAGTATTAAGTGCAGCAGTTTATGCTGAAAGTAGTGATAGTCATAAAGAGCAACAGTGTTCCGAAGAGCATAATAAAATCATTGCACAATATTTAGATGTTTCCACTGAAGAACTCTCTCACCGTACTTTAGATTTTGCTTGTAAGCTTGACCCAAACAATAAAACAGAAACCTTGGTGAGTTATGCGGTAGTAGAAGCTAAATATACGAAAGAAAATTATGGTAACGACCAGAACAATACGCCGAAATGGGAATTTTTAGTCGCTCGGTTAAATAATCAAGAAATTCTGCAATCATGGAAAGCAGAACAAGAAATTGATGCTGCCGTGGATGTTTCAGTTGGTAGTCTGAAAATTGATACTGCACGTTACATTCTTAACAAAAATGTGCGAGCGTTCGGTGTGAGATTTAATAACGCCACACGTGGTCCGAGTGCCCCAGAATATTCTTCAAATGATAATTTAATGTTATTTATTGCAGAAAATAATGCGTTAAAACTGATCTTTGATTACCCAATGCAGACTTGGCATATTGTTGATTCCGAAGAGGCAAAAACCGAGAGTGCTGAAATTGTACTAGAGATGGATACTAAAAATCAGACGAATGGGTTTAACGATATTATTTTAAAAGCCGATATTACCCAAAGAGTATGGAGTAAAGGGGTTTATATGGTAGATTCTGAGCTAAAATCAGAAACCAATCACCAAGAAAAACTACGATTAAAATATAAAGACAATTACTATAGACCAGAGAAAAAGGTGGATTGGCTCTACTAAGCTGTTTAGATAAAATCACCGCTTGTAACATAAACAAGCGGTGATTTTTTTGCTATTTTTTACAAAAAAGCACCTTGAGTAGTTGGTTACATCAAGGTGCAAAGTTTTATTGTTTTATTGTAGTTTTATAGGAAATTATAGGAATTTCGCTTTTAACTCTTTCACAACTGCTTTTTGTTGTGCGTTGAGTTCTTTGGTCATCGGCTCACGGCAGTAGCCTGCTTGAACGCCTTCTTCTTCCAATAAGGCTTTGATGGTTTGATATAAACCGTTGCCTAAAATACCTTCGATTAAATCGTTGGTCACGTTTTGGATTTCAAATGCTTCTTTGATTTTACCTTCACGCGCTAAATCAAAGATTTGGCGAGCACGAATACCGTTTACGTTGAAGGTTGAGCCGATTGCACCGTCTACACCTAATACGGTTGCTGGTAACATCATTTCATCAAAACCTGCATAGATTAAGTGGTTCGGGAAGGCTTTACGCAGACGCTCTAACAGATAGAAATCGCCCGCGGTGAATTTCACGCCGATAATTTTTTCGTTTTCAAATAATTCAGCGAATTGGCTTACGCCGATGTTTACACCTGTTAAGAATGGGATTGAGTAAACAATCATTTTGTTGCCGGTTTCACGAATAATGGTTTCGTAGAAGTTTTTGATTTCCGCAAAGCTGAATTTGTAGTAGAACGGTGTTACCGCTGATAGGCTGTCGTAGCCTAATTCGGTTGCGTATTTACCTAGCTCTACCGCTTCTTTTAAGTTTACGCTACCCACTTGAGCGATTAATGCAATTTCGTCTTTCGCTTCATCTTTCGCAATACGGAAAATTTCTTTTTTCTCTTCGGTAGAAAGCATAAAGTTTTCACCGGTTGAGCCGCCCACATATAAACCGTCTACTTTCATCTTGTCGATGTTGTAGCGGACGATTTGACGTAAACCTTTCTCATTGATCGTGCCGTCTTCGTTAAAAGAAACGAGTAACGCACTGAAAATACCTTTTAAATTTTTCATTTGAATCTCCAAAATAAGAGTTTGGTTAAAGAGTTAATCCTTGTTTAATGCGATTTTCCGCCCAATATGCTGCACCGATTAAGCCGGCATCTTGTCCGGATTTTGCATTTTCTAATGCACATTGATAAACAGTAGGCATTTCTGATAAGTAGCCTTGAACAAGTGGCAAATACCCTTCCGCCAAGCCTACACTACCACCTAAAACAACTTTTTGTATATCTAAACTGATTTTTAAATCTGCAATTAAATTAGCAATTGCTTTTGCAGATTTTTCCACTAATTCGACCGCTTGTTGATTACCTTGTCTAAAGCGTTCGAATACTTCCTTAGGTGAGCAAGGCTCCGCCCATTTGCTGGATACTGCCTCAATCGCTCTGCCGGCTGCAATGGCTTCAACACAACCCACACGACCACAACCGCAAACAGGACCGTTTGGATCAGCAAGCGTGTGTCCGATATGACCGGCAATGCCGTTCGGGCCGGTTTGTAACTCGCCATTTAAAATAATACCGCCGCCCACGCCGGTGGAAACGGTAATAAATACAAAGTTTTTGACCGCTTGTGCATTCTCAAATAAATATTCCGCACACACCGCTGCTTGTACATCATTTAATAAACCAATTGGCTTATCGGTGTGGCGAGCGATGCTCTCTTTCAGCGGGAACTCAGCTAATCCGCCTAAGTTTTTCGGGTTCAGAGCGGTGAGTACACCTTGGTTAATAATGCCTGTTGAGGCAACAGAGACAAAATCAAATTGCCCTTGATAACCTTGCACAATCTCGCCAATCGCTTGGTGTAAACTTGCGGCTTGGTCTTCTTGAGGTCGATCGGTTGGAGTTTGAATTTGCTTACGTTGTTCCACTTGATTGTTGTGAACAATCGCCGTCGCAATTTTCGTACCACCAATATCTATGGCTAAACAACGCATACGCTACCTCTATTTTTGAGCAGATTTCACCGAATCGGCAAACCAGCTAACGATGTGTTCTAATCTAGTAAGTGCTGAACCAACGGTTACATAATCAGCACCGATTTCCATCGCTACTTTAGCAAGTTCCGGGGTGTTGTAACGACCTTCTGCCATCACATTACAACCTGCGGCTTTTAAATCTTTCACTAATTGATAGTCCGGCTCATCAGGAATAGGTCCGCCTGTATAGCCCGACATTGTACTGCCGACAATATCAAAGCCTAATTGTTGGCAAAATAAACCTTCTTCTAGGTTTGAGCAGTCTGCCATCGCTAAACAGCCTTTTTCGTGAATGCGTTTTACCGCATCTTCGATGCTGACCGGACGTGTGCGGAATGTGCCATCTACGGCAATAATATCGGCACCGGCATCAGCGAGAGCGTCAATATCTTCTAAGAACGGGGTAATACGAACGGGTGAATCGGGCAAATCACGTTTTACAATACCGATAATCGGCACATCAACCGCCGCACGAGTGGCTTTTAAATTATCCACGCCCTCAATACGGATGCCTTTCGCTCCACCAATCACAGAGGCTGCCGCCATTGCGGCAACAATTTCAGGTTTATCCATCGGACCATCGTCCACCGGTTGGCAAGAGGCAATTAGCCCATTTTGAATTTTATTTAAAATAGTATCACGAGATAGTTTTGACATAACGTTTCCTTTTTTAGATTTCAAAAGGTAGTCAATGGACTAGATTTTGGTGTGAAGAAATACTCCAAACAATTATACTTTAATAAATATTTACTACAAATAGAAAAGTAGAAAAATGTGAGATAGGTCGCATTTTTGATAAAAAGTGAGTGATATGTAGAAACGAAAAAAGCCGTTATTGCTAACGGCTTTTAGAATTTGGCGGAAGTGAATGGGAGTCGAACCCACCCGAGAACGCTGGCGTCCTCAACAGGATTTGAAATCCTGCCACCTCACCGGAGATGACGCACTTCCGAATGTGTAGCAATATTCTACTTTATTTATTAGAATTATCCAATCTATTCTCAACAGAAAAAAGACTATGCAGCAACTATTTCGCCAAATTCCGTCTATAGACTATCTCTTAAAGCAACCGCAAGCGGTCGAATTATGCCAAAAATTTACACATTCTACGGTGGTGGAACAATCACGCCTGCTGATTGAACAGGCTCGGCAATTTATTGTTAATCATCACGCTGTTCCCTCTTTTATTTCTGATGAAAATGAATTTTTTACTTGCTTGGCACAGCAACTTCAAGCATTGAGTGAAGTAAAAATTCAAACCGTCTTTAACCTTACCGGCACGGTGTTGCATACGAATTTAGGGCGTGGATTATGGTCGGAAAAAGCGGTTAATGCAGCAACCAACGCGATGCGAAATAATGTAGCGTTAGAGTTTGATATTTCGGAGGGCAAACGCTCGCATCGTGATAATTATATTTCTGAGTTAATGCAAAAGCTCACGGGTGCTGAGGCGGCTTGCGTAGTAAATAATAATGCCGCAGCGGTGTTGTTAATGCTTGCCACTTTTGCTCAAGGTAAAGAGGTGATTGTTTCCCGTGGCGAATTGGTGGAAATTGGCGGAGCATTTCGCATTCCTGATATTATGGCTCAAGCGGGCTGTAAGTTGGTGGAAGTCGGTACAACCAATCGAACCCATTTGAAAGATTATCGTAATGCGATCACCGAAAATACCGCCTTTTTGATGAAAGTTCACGCCAGTAATTATCATATTGAAGGCTTTACCAGCTCGGTGTCGGAAGAAGAATTAGTGGCGTTAGGCAAAGAGTTTAACTTACCTGTGATTAGCGATTTAGGCAGCGGCTCGCTAACCGATATGCGAGCATTAAATTTACCTGCTGAACCAATGGTGCAGCAAAAAGTAGCAGCAGGCGTGAGCTTGGTTTCGTTCTCGGGCGATAAATTATTAGGCGGCCCACAAGCTGGCATTATTGTGGGGAGCAAAGCGATGATCGAACAATTGCAACAACACCCATTAAAACGGGTACTACGTTGCGATAAAGTGATCTTATCTGCTCTTGAAGCAACACTCCGCCACTATTTATTCCCTGAAAAAATCACACAAGATTTACCGACCTTAAACTTACTCAGCCAATCGATCGAAGTGCTACAACGTAAAGCCGAACGACTAAAAGAGGCATTAAGCAAGCGGTTAAATTCCACTTATATTTTGCAAATTGAACCCAGCATCGCACAAATCGGCAGTGGTGCGTTACCGTCTGAAACCTTACCTTCGGTAGCGGTAACCATTTCCGCCGAAAAACAGAGTGATTTACTGGTATTAGAAAAACAATTTAAAACCTTCCCAAGCCCGATTATCGGCAGATTTTCAGCCCAAAAATTTTGGTTGGATTTAAGATCGGTGGCGGAGTTTGAAAAATTGATTGAGATGTTGGGGTGAAAAAAGGGAGCAAATTCGCTCCCTAATTTTTATTTGTCGCCACATTCAAAAATTTCGGCTTTAACTAAATAACTACTAACATACTGGCTATCTATTGTTTGATCTTTACATACAACTCCTGTAGAGCAGAATGCAACTTCAGAAACAATTTTTAAAACGGTTCTTTTCTTAGAATTTCCTACAACATCGACAGCATTATTACGTAAATCATTCATTGCTCCATCTCTCATAACAGATAAAGAATTCCCTACTAACCTTACTCCTCCCGCAATAGGAGGAACTCCATCAGAAGGAGGAATGTCATCTTTACCTTCAATTTCACCTAACACTTTACAACCATAAGGAGTTGTTCTCACTGTTGAAATACCTTTAGCATTTTCATTTAGTTGTTTAGGTACAAAATCTTTAGTAGCACAACCTGCTAGTAATACAGATAATCCTAATAATGTACTTAGGTTTAAGAGTTTCTTTTTCATTTGAGTTTCTTCCTTATTAAGCAGAATTTATATAATTATAGATCTAAATAGTTGATTTTATCAACATAATAAGTTGTTTTTAAAACAACTTTTTAAATCCTGTTACTTACGTAAGATTTTTTATTCACTAACTACCTCAATACTAAGGGGTAGATATGGGTGTAGATAAAACAATTTTTTCAAAACAACTTGGTGTAAATATTGCAAAATATAGACAAGCATTGGGTTTAACCCAGGAACAATTAGCTGAAAAATTAGATTTGGGAAATGAAGCAATATCAAGAATTGAGCGTGGAGTTGCGATGCCTAGCTTGATGAGACTGTTTGAATTTTCTAAGGTTTTCCATTGTAATGTTGCAGATTTATTATATGAAGGTTCAACTCAAAAAGATGATATTGAACATATCGCATTATTATTAAAAGATCTTTCGGATAATGATCGTCAATTTTCAATCAAAATGTTGGAGCAATTAGTTATTCACCTAAAAACCAAGCCTTGAACTTTACCCAAATACGGCTAGAATGTTTAAATCAAATAGTGGAGGGAAATAATATGGATCTCACTTTATCAGCTGATTTGCAGACATTAGAGAAACAAAAGCATTTCTATACAGATGATGAGCTTGATTTGTTATCCAAATTGGAAAAAGGTTTGGTTGAAACCAAATCACACGATCAAGTAATGGAAGATTTGCGTAAAAAATTAGGGTTATCTGAAAAATGATGAAGTTTGATTACAATATCGTTTGGTTGATACAAGCCGAAAGAAAATTGTTTAATCAAGCGGATTATATTTTACAACAATCCCATAACCCGATTATTGCTGAGCAATTTTACGATGCAATAAAAAGTGAAGTGGATAAACTTTCCTATACGGCTGATGTTTATCGACTTCGTAAGAAAAAAGAAATTCCCATTTTAAATGGTAAATATCAAGTAAAATTCCTGATTGGTCAGGAAAACATCTATATAGTAGATTTTAAATCTGCTCGTCAAAACAGTTACTGATTTTATACAAGGACTTCCAATGATCATCTGCACAGCAGGGCACGTCGATCACGGCAAAACCTCTCTTTTACAAGCCTTAACCGGCACAGATACAACCCATCTTCCCGAAGAACAAAAAAGGGGGCTGACCATTGATTTGGGTTATGCCTATTTGCCCGTTGAAAATGATATTTTAGGCTTTATTGATGTGCCGGGGCATCAGCGTTTTTTATCCAATATGTTGGCAGGTTTGGGCGGTATTAACCACGCATTATTGGTTATTTCTGCCGAAGAAGGCATTAAACCGCAAACGGAAGAGCATTTGGATATTTTACGTTTGTTGAATTTCCAACATATTATGGTCGTAATTACCAAAGCAGATCGGGTTCAGCCTGAGCAAATTTCAGCTCTTGTTGAGAAGATCAAAACGCAATATCCGTTTTTGGCGGAATCAAAAACGTTTATTACTTCAGCGAAAACCGCACAAGGTATTGATGAATTAAAAACGCATTTAATTCAGCTTAATCAGAAAAATCACCAAATAAATAAGCCGTTCCGTTATGCGATTGACCGTGTATTTAATGTGAAAGGAGCGGGCTTGGTGGTAACAGGTACAACGGTGGCAGGCAAAGTTAGCGTTGGCTCTGAGTTGTTTTTGTCGAACGGTAAAAAAGTGCGTGTGAAAGCCATTCACGCCCAAAATACACCTTCGGAAATGGGAGTAGCAGGACAACGCTTGGCGTTAAATATTGCAAACGTGGAAAAAGAAGAAATCAAGCGTGGCGATTGGATTACCGAGCTTGAGCCGAAATTTGCCACCGACCGTATTACGGTTTTACTTACGGCAAATCAAGCCTTAAAAGAGAATAGCATTGTTCATTTGTACCACTTCGCCTCGCACATTACAGGCAAACTCAATTTGCTTGAGGGCAAACAAGCGGTCAAAAATCAGCAATATTTTGCAGAAGTGATTTTAGACGAGCCATTGCATATTGCGGTAAATGATAAGTTGATTATCCGCAGTGGCGATGACAGCCAAACTTTAGCGGGGGCGGAAGTGTTGGAAATCCACTCGCCGAAACGTCATAAACGCACGGATGAGCGTTTAGCATTGGTAAAAAATTTAGCAAAAACGACCGCTTGTAATGATTTTTCGGCACGCATTGATCTTTATCTGCAAAACAGAGCAATGGATTTGCCGTTACTATTATGGGCGGAGCAATGTTTTGCTGAAGATATTGCAAAACTTGGCTTTGATGTTTCTTCAAAATGGTTATTCAATGCCGATTTTAAAGCCCAAGCTCAGCAACGAGTGTTGGAAAAAATGGCGGAATATCATCAGCAGCACCAAGATCAAATCGGTGTAACCAAAGCCCGTTTATATCGCATTGCGTTATTGGATTTGCCTGAACATTTGGCTAATCAATTTATTGATGATTTGGTGGAGCAAAAAGTCTTGGCAAATAGCCGAGGTTGGTTGCACTTGCCTGAACATCGCATTGAGTTTAATGCGAGCGAATTGCAAATTTGGCAACAAATTCGACCGCTTTTTGAAGCAACTAATCAAGCACTTTGGGTGCGAGATATTGCGAGCTCGCTCTCTATTGATGAAACCCAAATGCGTAATCTTCTGTATAAAGCAGGCAAGTTAGGTTATTTGATCCCGATTGTGAAAGACCGCTTCTTATTAAGTGAGCAAATTAGCGAATTTGCCGCATTGATTAAGAAATTTATAGCGGAAAATGGCTCGATTTCGGTGAATCAATTGCGTGATGAGTTAAGTTATGGGCGAAAATTAACAGTTCAGTTAATTGAATATTTCGACCGTTCCGGTTTTTTGAGACGCAAAGGTGATGTACATTTGTTACGAGATTGTGAAACTTTTGCATCAAATTAATTCAGAATAGAATTTTTTATTATTAAAAATAAATTTACTAATTTAAAAATCTATGTTAAAACTCAAAATCCAAGAGGCAAATGCAACTCAAAGAAGTTTCGTATCTCTTATGGTGTTTGGAGCGGTGGCTCAAAAACAAAAATTCTTATTTTCCCTCTTAATATTTAGGAGCTAAAAAATGAAAAAATTAGTCAAACTTTCTTTCCTTGCAAGCCTTGTGATGGGAACAGCTTCAGTTCAAGCTGCTGAAACATTTGTAACTATCGGTACAGGTGGTCAAACCGGGGTTTATTATGTTGTGGGTCAATCAATCTGCCAATTAGTAAACCGTGATTCAGCGAAAACAGGTTTAAAATGTAATGCACCTTCAACCGGAGCTTCGGTTGCAAACCTAAACTCAATTGCAGCGAAAGAAATGGATATGGGTATTGCACAATCAGATTGGCAATATCACGCATATAATGGCTCAAGCTCATTTGAAGGTAAGAAAAACGATAAGATCCGTGCTATTTTCTCACTTCACCCTGAACCATTCACCGTAATGGCTCGTACTGATGCGAATATCAAATCTTTCGATGATTTAAAAGCAAAACGTGTAAACGTGGGTGATCCTGGTTCCGGCACTCGTGCAACAATGAATGTTATCTTAGCTGCAAAAGGTTGGACGGATAAAGATTTCAAAGTGGCTTCTGAGTTAAAACCGGCTGAAATGGCATCGGTAATGTGTGATAACAACTTAGATGCAATCACTTATAACGTAGGTCATCCGAATGGTGCGTTAAAAGAAGCAGCAGCATCTTGTGATGCAAAATTAGTACCGGTAACTGGTCCTGAAATCGATAAATTAGTGGCAGATCACTCATACTATGCAAAAGCAACTATTCCGGGCGGTTTATATAAAGGTTCTGATGAGCCAACAGAAACCTTCGGTGTGTATGCAACCTTAGTAACTTCTGCCGATGTTGATGCAGATAAAGTGTATAACGTAACTAAAGCGGTATTTGATAACTTCGACCGTTTTAAACGTTTACACCCTGCGTTTGAAAATTTAAAACAAGAAGAAATGATTAAAAATGCACTTTCTGCTCCGTTACACGAAGGGGCTGTGCGTTACTACAAAGAGAAAGGTTGGATTAAATAGTCCACTTTTATCTTAGATTTATGCGTAATCAGCACGTTTTTTGGCGTGCTGGTTTTTTGCGTTTATAAGGCTGTTGATAATTTATCGATTTTTCCTTTTGATCTATAAGTTATCCATAGTATTTTGTTTAGCAAGCGGTGGTTTTTTCGAGAAAATTTGCAAATTTTTTATCAAATATGACCGCTTGTCTTTTTGAGGAATTATTATGTCGGTTGAATCTAAAGCTGATTATGATGACCTACAAGATATGGTCGCTTCAAACGATACAGGTGGTCGAACTCCGTCCGGTTTGGCGAAAAAAGCCATTGTGTATGTCGCTATTCTTTGGTCTATCTTCCAAATTTACTACGCTTCTCCATTGCCATTTGTTTTCCAAGAATGGCTTACTCAAGCAGGTATTAACTTGAATGTGGTGGTAGATGACACCAAAGCTCGTTCTATCCACTTAGCCTTTGCGATGTTCTTGGCTTTCCTGTCTTATCCTGCCTTTGCAACTTCGCCAAAACATCGTATTCCAAAGATTGATTGGGTGTTTGCGATAGTCGGAGCTTGCTTGGCGTTGTACTATATTTTCTTCTATGAAGGCTTGGTAAAACGCTTTGGTGCACCTAATACACAAGATATTATCGCAGGTTGCTTAGGGATTTTATTAGTGCTTGAAGCTACTCGTCGTAGCTTAGGCTTGCCGCTTGTTATTATTGCGATTGTGTTCCTGATTTATAACTTCTTCGGGCAATATTTTCCGGCTGATTGGATTGTAAGTCATCGTTCAGGTTCACTTTCCCAAATTATTAACCAACAATGGATTACCACCGAAGGGGTGTTTGGTGTTGCACTCGGTGTTTCAACGAAATATGTGTTCTTGTTTGTGTTGTTTGGTGCATTGTTAGACAAAGCCGGTGCAGGTAACTATTTCATTAAGACCGCTTTTGCTTATTTAGGGCATTTGCGTGGTGGTCCTGCAAAAGCAGCGGTGGTTTCTTCTGCATTAACAGGTTTAATTTCCGGTTCATCAATTGCGAATGTGGTAACTACAGGTACGTTCACTATTCCAATGATGAAACGTGTTGGTTTTACTAAAGAAAAAGCGGGTGCGGTGGAAGTGGCATCTTCCGTGAACGGACAGATTATGCCACCGGTAATGGGAGCGGCGGCATTTTTGATGATTGAATATGTGAATATGCCATATAGTCAATTAATTACGCACGCCTTCTTACCGGCATTGATTTCTTATATCGCATTGGTTTATATCGTGCATTTAGAAGCTTGTAAGATGAATTTACAAGGCTTACCAAGAGCGGAAGAACCAAGCCCGATTTTAGTTTTCTTGTTAAGAACTGTTGCTTCAATTTTAGTGATTGTTGGTCTGGCTATCGGGGTTTACTACGGTTTAGGTTGGATTCGTAATGTTGCTGAAGATTATGCCTTCATTATCGTTTGCGTCTTCTTAGGCTTGTGGTATTTACTGGCAATTCGCCGTGTAGCAAACTACCCTGATTTAGAAGCGGACGATCCAAATTCAGAGATTGTCTCTCTACCAAAAAGAAAACCAACCGTAAATGCAGGCTTACATTACCTCATTCCTGTTGTTGTGTTGCTTTGGTGCTTAATGGTGGAAATGCTTTCGCCAGGTTTATCTGCGTTCTGGGGAACAATTACCTTAATTTTCATTCAATTAACCCAACGCCCGTTACTCAATTTCTTCCGTAAGGAGACGGTAACGAAAGAGATTATCAAGCAAGGTATTCGAGATGTGGTAGATAGCCTTGAGGCTGGCGGTCGTAATATGACGGGTATTGCCCTTGCAACTGCAACCGCAGGTATTATTGTGGGGGTTGTTGCATTAACAGGTTTCGGTGTGCAGCTCTCAAGTGTGATTGAGTTACTATCAATGGGCAACATTGTACTAATGTTGATTTTAGTTGCCATCTTCAGCTTGATTTTAGGTATGGGCTTACCAACTACGGCAAACTACATTGTGGTGTCATCATTAATGGCAACAGTGATTGTGGAAGTTGGTCGCCAAAACGGTTTAATTGTGCCATTGATTGCTGTGCATTTATTTGTGTTCTATTTCGGGATTATGGCTGACGTTACCCCACCTGTTGGTTTAGCTTCTTTCGCAGCAGCGGCAATTTCAGGCGGTAGCCCGATTAATACAGGTATGGTTGCGTTTAAATATAGCTTAAGAACCGCAATTTTACCGTTCTTATTTATTTTTAATACCGACTTATTATTAATTGATCTGCGTTATCCGGGGCACGGCTGGGTAGTCTTTATTACTGCAACCGTTGGGGTTCTCGCCTTTACCTCTGCAACAATGCAATATATTGTTACCAAAAACAAATGGTGGGAAACCGTGTTGCTTGTGGTTGCGGCATTTGCCTTGTTCCGTCCGGGTTTCTTTATGGATAGAATTTATCCGTCAGAACGCCATATTGAGCCGGTGCAGTTTGCAGAGCAGTTACTTGAAAGTAAAGTTGGTCAAAACGTTACCTTAAAAGTGGAAGGTTTGAACCCTTATGGTAAAGAAATTGAGTTCTACGCTCAATTACCTGTACCGGAAGGTTCAACCGGCGAAGAACGTTTGAAAAACTTAGGTTTAACGCTTATTCAAACGGATGAGAAAATCGAAGTTGATGGAGTAGAAACACCAAAAGTGGTGATTGATATGGTTGAGATTGATTCCCCAGCGGCTAAAGCAGGCTTAAACTGGGATCAAACTATTCACTATGTTGCAGTTCCACAAGATGCACCAGCTAAAGATTGGATTTTCATTCCAGCCTTGTTAGTGGTGTTTGGCGTGGTGGCAAACCAACGTCGTCGTGTGAAAAAATCATAAGTAAATGGGAGGGCATTCCCTCCCTATAGGATTTATTATGTATAACAAAATACTGATAGCTATTGATTTAGCAGATCTTAAAAGTGCGAAATATGTGGTAGATACTGCGTTAAAAATGACTGCAAATAATCCAAATGCAGTTTATCGTGTGGCTTCTATTATTGAACCTGTGGATAACAGTCTCATTTCAGCGTTTTTACCAAAAAATTTTGATAAAGAAGTTGTAGCAGAAGCTAATCAAAAACTGCACGAATTCACTAAGGCACATTTTCCTGAAGGTTCAAAAGTGCAACACATTGTTGCGTATGGCACAATTTACGAAGAAATTTGCCGTATTGCTGATGAGAAAGCGGTTGATTTAATCCTAATGCTTGCAAGTAGTAAGCCGGAAGCAAAAGGATTAAGCTCTAATACGGTAAAAGTTGCTCGTAATACAAACAAGCCAATTTTAGTTTTAAGATAATCTCGCATTCAGTTACAATAGTGCCATTCTGTCGAATGGCATTTTTATTTATGAAAAAACAATCTACAAAAGCACTTTCTTCTCGAGCAGTAAGTGCAACTATTATTTTACAAGTTTTAGATCAAGGGAAATCGCTCTCAACCCTTATTCCTGAAGCTCAAAAACAGCTTGACCCAAAAGATTTACCTTTGGTACAAGAAATTACTTTTGGGGTGTGCAGAGTGTTGCCTCGCCTTGAATCGATCATCAAATTATTGGTAGAAAAACCCCTAAAAGGCAAAACCCGTTTAGTGCATTGCTTATTGCTGGTGGGTTTATATCAATTGCTTTATATGCGAGTACCTGCCCACGCAGCGGTTGATGAAGTAGTTAATGCAACCAAATCTCTAAAATTAGATAGTTTCCGAGCTTTAACCAATGGTGTACTTCGCCGTTTCTTGCGAGAGCAGGACGAAATGTTGGCAAAGGTAGATAAACATTGGCAAACGTTACACCCTGAATGGCTGGTGAACAAACTCAAAAAGGTCTATCCAAATTGGCGAGAAATTGTGGAGGCAAACAACCAACGTCCACCAATGTGGATTAGGGTCAATCAGCAACATATCAAAGCAAAAGACTATGCCGTATTACTTGGCGATGTAGTTGCAAAAAATTCAGCAAATCTGACCGCTTGCTCCCCTCATTGTGCCTTGCTATTAGATAAGCCGGTTAGCGTAAATCAACTACACAATTTCGAGCAAGGTTGGGCAACGGTGCAAGATGCTCACGCACAATGGTCGGCAGAATTGCTGGGAGCAGAAAATGGTGAAACTATTTTAGATGCCTGTGCTGCTCCGGGCGGAAAAACCACTCATATTTTAGAAAAAGCACCGAATGCAAAAGTTATCGCATTAGATATTGAAGAAAGCCGTTTAAACCGAGTGCGAGAAAATTTAGTCAGACTTCAGCAAAGTGCAACTGTGATTTGTGGTGATGCTTCAAAGCCTCAAGAATGGTTAGACGATGATGTAATGTTCGACCGTATTTTATTAGATGCCCCTTGCTCCGCAACAGGGGTTATTCGTCGCCACCCTGATATTAAATGGCTACGCCAAGAAAGCGACATTCCGGAGCTGGCACAATTACAAGGTAATATTTTAAGAGTATTATGGGATAGACTGAAACCCAACGGTATTTTGCTTTATGCAACTTGTTCGGTATTACCTGAAGAAAATAGCGAACAAATTCAACGATTTGTACAAGAAACGCCAAATGCAAAATTAGTGGAAATGGATTTTAACGGTGAAAAAGTATTGGAAAAGCAGTTTTTTCCACACCAAAATGGTGGCGATGGTTTCTTCTACGCAAAATTACAAAAAGTGGCAAATTAAATGAAAATTATCATTTTAGGTGCAGGACAAGCAGGCTCTACACTGGCAGAAAATTTAGTGAGTGAAGATAACGATATTGTTTTAATCGACAACGATCCTGCACGCTTAGACAAGTTAAAAGATAAGCACGATTTACAAGTTATTCGTGGTGAATTTGCTTCTCCTCGAACACTCCGAGATGCGGGAGCAAATGATGCAGATTTATTAGTTGCCGTTACCAGTAGCGATGAAGTAAATATGATTGCTTGCCAAATTGCCTATACGCTATTTAATGTTCCGACCAAAATTGCTCGTATTCGTAATGCCGATTATGTGAGAGAAAGAGAGCGACTATTTAATAATGATGTGTTGCCAATTGATCACATTATCGCTCCGGAAATTTTAGTAAAAGAAGATATTCTACGCCTTATTCACTATCCGGGAGCATTGCAAATTACCCAATTTGCCAATGAATTAGTGAGCATTGTAAACGTAAAAGCCTATTATGGCGGACCGCTAGTGGGCTACCCAATTTCCGCATTGCGAGATCACCTCCCACACATTGAAGCTCGTATTGTGGCGATTTTCCGACAAGATAAAGCAATTGTGCCACAAGGTTCAACTATTATTGAAGCAGGTGATGAAGTCTTTTTCATCTGTGCTACTCAACATATCCGAGCGGTAATGGGGGAACTACAACGCCTAGATAAGCCCCATAAACGTATTATGATTGTAGGTGGTGGGAGTATTGGTTCGTCTCTGGCACGAGATTTGGAAGATCAATATCGAGTTAAAATTATTGAACGCAATCCAAAACTAGCCGAAAAGTTAGCAGAGAAACTCTCCAACACACTTGTTTTAACAGGTGATGCTTCTGATGAAGAATTATTGTTTGAAGAGCATATCGAAAATATCGATTTATTCCTTGCAGTAACGAGCGATGACGAAGCCAATATTATGTCCGCACTACTGGCAAAACGGCTAGGTGCAAAAAAAGTGATTATTTTGGTGCAGCGTTCGGCTTATCTACACCTTATTCAAGGTGGTACTATTGATATTGCAATCTCTCCACAGCAAGCTACGATTTCAGCTCTTGCGAGCTATGTGAGAAAAGGCGATATTTTGCAAGTTTCCTCCCTCAAGCTCGGCGTTGCAGGAGCGGTAGAAATTATTGCTCACGGCGATGAAAGCTCTTCAAAAGTGGTAGGCAGACAAATCCGAGAAATAAAACTGCCACAAGGTGCAATTGTAGGTGCGGTAGTGCGAGGCGAAGAAGTTATTATTGCCCACAAATCTACCGTCATTCAAGAAAACGACCGAGTTATTATTTTTGTAAACGATAAGAAACAAATAGACGAAATTGAAAAACTGTTCCAACTTGGGGTGTTTTTCTTATAAAGGAAAAGAGCATTGTGTTAGTACAATGCTCTTTTTCGTTTGCAAATTTTTAAGCAAATATTACCGCTTGTAGTTGATTAACGGAAAGGTTGATCTAACGGCACTTCTGCATCAGGTTCACGTGTAATGCGGTTACGCAAATCACGGCGGATAACCTCAATAGTCCAGAACCAGAAAATATGACCTACTAATTCTGAAATGTGTTCGTATAAAGGCCATTCAGCAACAGGTGGTGTTAATCCTAAAGCAGGGAATGTGATGTAGTGAACACAGATGTTTGCAATAATACCCGCACCAATACCTTGCCAGAATTTAATTTTTGGGAAAATTTCCGCAACGATACAGTAACCAATCGCAAATACTAAAGAGAAGATCATATGGGTTACACCGATTGAGTTGAATGGGTGATCTGCAAAGGTAAAGGCAACGGTGTTGTAAGGGTCGATGCCGATATAATCACGCAAGAACACCGCCGGTGGGTTTAAAAACGCACGTGAACACTCTTGTAATGCAATTGTTTTGGCGGCAACTTGATCTGCTGCGGCATTCATTGCATCTAAAACAGGCTGTGGACAAGCTGCGGTGAATAAATCAATCGGGCTACGTGGTGGGAATGGATGCTCTGCTCCCCATTTTACAAATGCTGAGATAATACCTGCAATAATACCGATAAATACAGCTAAACCATAACGGCGACGGTTTGGGTTTGTTTGTTGGAAAATACTCATAATGAAATCCTAATTTGAAAGAATTATTGTGTTACTCCATTTTATGAAACGTTATTTCACAATGGCAAGAGCATTTTGCACCTAATTAATTCAAATAGCAAATTAAATAATCAAGATGAGGTAATCATAAATAATTATTTAACTATTGAATAACATTTCATTCTTATTGTTTTCAATTTGGATACAAAATTGATTAAAAATAACCCCGCTCAAAAATGAGTGGGGTTTTGAATTTTTATCTTAAAAAATTAGACTTTATCATCAAACTGTAAGTAAACGACTTGGGTTTGCAGGTATTCTTCCAAACCGTGTTTACCATCTGCACCGCCAATGCCCGATTTACGCCAGCCTGCGTGGTAGCCTTGCATTGCTTCAAAGTTTTCACGGTTTACATAGGTTTCACCGAATTTCAGGCGAGAGATCACTTTCATCGCTTTATTGATATTTTGCGTATAAACCGAAGAGGTTAAGCCGTATTCACAGTCGTTGGCGAGTTTGATTGCCTCATCAATGGTTTCAAAAGTGGCAACAGGAATGACCGGTCCGAAGATTTCGTGCCTCATAATATCCATCGTGTTGTCCACATTATCGATGATAGTCGGTTCAAAATAGTAACCAGTACCTTCCACCGCTTTACCACCCAGCACTAAGTTACCACCTTGATGGATGGCGTGGCTCACCATTTCTTGTACTTTGTGCAAGCCTTTTTCATTCACCATCGGTCCCATATCAATATCATCACGTTCTAATGGGTTGCCATATTTGACCGCTTGCATTTTCTCCACTAATTTTTGGATGAATTGCTCTTTGATGGATTTGTGAACATAAATACGTTCTGCACAGTTACACACCTGCCCTGAGTTGATCACACGAGAGTTTACTACTGCCGTTGCTGCGAGTTCTAAATCAGCATCATCTAATACAATCGCAGGGGCTTTACCACCTAATTCTAAATTCACTTTGATGATATTTTTGCTTGCGGCTTCCATCACTTTTTGTCCTGCGAATTGGCTACCGGTAAACGACACCATTCCCACTTTTTCATTGCCGGAAAGTTCCGGACCGACTTCGTTGCCATAACCGGTTACTACGTTGAATACACCTTTTGGTAAACCGATTTGATGGACAATTTCTGAGAATAAAATCGCATTGTTTGGGGCATCTTCACTCGGTTTGATTACAATGGTGTTACCTGTTACTAAAGCCGGAGCCGCTTTACGAGCGATTAAGAAGAACGGGAAGTTCCACGGCAGAATACCGGTGGTTACGCCAATCGCTTTTTTGTAGAGGAAAATATGCTCGTTTGGGCGGTCGCTTTGGATAATCTCGCCTTCATAACGGCGAGCCCATTCCGCCATATAGTCTAAATAGTCCGCAGTGAAGTGCACTTCAATGGTGGCGAGAGAAAGAGTTTTCCCCATTTCTTCGGAAATCGTACGGGCAATTTCATCGGCACGTTCACGAATGCCTACCGCGATTTTACGCAGATATTGCCCACGTTGTACCGCAGGTAAACGTTCCCACGCTTCTTGTGCTGCCTCCGCAGCATCAATTGCAACTCTTGCATCGTTTTCCGAGCCTCGAGGTACTTCGGAAATTGCTTGTTCTGTTGCCGGGTTATAAACCGCTAAGGTACGACCATCTAAAGCCGGTACGAATTCACCGTTAATGTACATTTGATAAGATTTAAACATTATTTGCTCCTTTTATATCCGCTGTGGAAAAGTCATATTTATCATTGGCTAAGCGGCTCAAGTTTGCAAATGAATTGTTATTTTATTGTTAATATTGATGCATAAATGTGAATAAGATCACATTTATTTCGTATTCATAGCTGATTTATCACCAATAAAAATGCCCGATTTTTCACATTTGTGGAAAAATCGGGCGTTATATGAATGATATTTCGCCTTTGCTCAGAATAATACAAGCGGGTTATTTTGAGCAAAAATTTGCAACACACTGAAATTAGAAGGCAATTTTATACACTTCTAACAATTCTTCAGGTGTGCAATCACGAGGGTTACCGCCAGTGCAAACATCATTGAAAGCATCGACTGATAATGCCGGCAAGTCTTCTTCTTTCACGCCGATTTGGTGAAGTTTTGGTGGAATACCTACATCTTGTGATAGTTGTTGTACAGCTTGAATGGCGGCATTGCGGTATTCTTCTTGGGTCATTTCATCCACACCTTTAACACCCATCGCACGGGCAATTTCACGGTATTTTTCGCCGGTGTAGTTTTTGTTAAATTCCATTACATACGGAAGAAGAACCGCATTCGCAATACCGTGTGGGGTGTCGTAGTAAGCTGAAAGTGGGTGAGCCATACTATGCACTACGCCTAAGCCCACATTTGAGAAGCCCATACCTGCTACGTATTGACCGAGAGCCATTCCTTCAATATCTTTTGGATTTTTCTCGACCGCACCGCGTAGTGAACGGCTGATAAGTTCAATCGCTTTTAAGTGTAGTGCATCAGTTAATTCCCAAGCGGCTTTGGTAATGTAGCCTTCGATTGCGTGGGTAAGTGCATCCATACCGGTTGCGGCAGCAAGGCTTTTCGGCATAGATTCCATCATATCCGGATCGACTAATGCGACTGCTGGCACATCGTGAACGTCCACACACACGAATTTACGTTTTTTCTCTTCGTCAGTGATAACGTAGTTAATCGTAACTTCTGCAGCTGTACCTGCGGTGGTTGGCACGGCAATAATTGGTACACATTTTTTGTGGGTTGGGGCAACGCCTTCGAGTGAAAGCACATCGCTAAATTCAGGGTTATTGATGATGATACCAATCGCCTTCGCACTATCAATTGGTGAGCCACCACCGATAGCGATCAGGTAATCCGCACCTGAGGCTTTAAATTTTTCTACGCCGGCTTTGATCACATCAACTGCCGGGTTGGCTTTCACTTCATCAAAAATTTCATAAGGTAGATTTTCTGCATCAAGTAAGTCAGTTACTTTTTGTGCAACATTAAACTTGATAAGATCTTTGTCTGTAACGACAAGAGCTTTATTGAAACTGCGACTTTTCACTTCGTGAACAATGTGTTGAATTGCTCCTTTACCGTGATAGCTGGTTTCGTTAAGGATCAGACGATTTGACATAATATTTTCCTCTTAATTTAAAAAATAAATTTGGTTCTATCAACCTTGCAAGCGGTCATTTTTCACTATTTTTTTGCAAAAAAGCGGGCTTTTTGCCCGCTTGTATATAGATTATTTTAATAACACTTTCCAGCAACGATAGCCGTAGATTGCTATGGCTACAAAACAGATAAGCGGAAGAATGAATGAGAAATTAACTGCTGGCATACCAGCCACTGAACCTTGGTCGATAATCCAGCCTTGTAGAGGTGGCATTAATGCACCACCTACAATCGCCATTACTAAACCAGCTGCACCTAATGTAGACTCTTCGCCTTGACCATCTAATGCGATGCCGTAAATGGTTGGGAACATCAGAGACATAAAGCCAGAGGTTAAGACTAAGCAGTATAGTCCACCTATTCCGTCAATAAAGATTACACCGAGAATACTGAAGAAACCACCTACTGCGAAGAGAAACAACATTAATTCAGCTTTTAAATATTTCATTAATGCGGTGCTGATAAAACGGCTGGTGATAAATAATGCCATTGCCACAATATTCCAGTTTTGTGCTTCAGCTTTAGTTAAACCGATGCGTTCTGCATATTGAATAATAAATGTCCAGCACATAATTTGTACGCCCACGTAGAATACTTGAGCAATCACTCCTTCACGGTAGCGAGCATTAGCAATTAAGCGATTGAATGACTCTTTTACCGAAATACGGGCTGCTGATTCCACTTTCGTTGCAGGCATTTTGTATAACGCAATGATGATAAATACCGCAACAACCACTAAACCGATCACAACGTATGGGTTACGAATCATCGCTAAATCGTGTGTTTTAACCACTGCTTTTTCTGCTGCGGATAGGCTATTGAATAATAAGTTACCTGCTGCATCGCGTTTTTCAGATTCCAGATTGGTTAATACGATTTGTGAAGCAACAAACATACCTGTAATCGAACCTAGTGGATTGAATGATTGAGCAAGGTTTAAACGGCGTGTTGCAGTTGCTGGATCACCCATTGAAAGAATGTATGGGTTTGCTGTCGTTTCTAAGAATGCTAAACCAAAAGTTAAAATGTAAAGCGACCAAAGAAAGAACGAGAACTGCTCATACATTGCGGCAGGAATAAATAAGAATGCCCCGATAGCATAAAGTGCTAAACCTAATAGCACTCCTGCTTTATAGCTGTAACGGCTGGCAAAAAGTGCGGCTGGAATTGCCATTGTACCGTAACCTCCATAGAAAGCGAACTGAACGAGAGCTGCCTCAGAGGCGGGAATTTCCATCACAGTTTGGAACACCGCTACCATAGGGTTGGTAATATCATTTGCAAAACCCCAAAGAGCAAATAATGTGGTAATTAAAATAAATGGCACTACAAATTTTTTCTCAAGAACTTTAGCTGTCATAGGACATTCCTTCTGTTTGCATTATTGGTTTATTATTTTTCTTCAACCCAAGAGCCGTAGGATTTAAATTTTTCTAATACGATATCCATCTGTGCTTTATTTAAGGTTGGAATTGGCTTGCCGGTAGCAAGAAGTTTTAAATACCATTCGGCGATCACTTCCACTTCATGTGCCACACCTAAGGCTTTATCAAGGGTTTTGTCTGCAGTAATTAAACCGTGGTGAGCAAGCAAAATCGCTTTGCTGCCTTTGATGCCTTCACGTACATAACCTGCTAATTCGTTTGTACCGAAAGGGGCATAAGGCACGCAAGGAATATGGTCTGTACCGGTGCAAGCGATCATATAGTGGATTGCCGGAATCGGTTCACCGAAAATAGACACTGCCGCACAGTTTTTCGCGTGGTTGTGAACCACCGCATTTAATTCAGGGCGAGCTTCATACACCGCCAAGTGGAATTGCCATTCGCTTGAAGGGAGTTTTCCCTCTTCGTGTTTGCCGTTGGCATCAACGAACACAATAGACTCTTCGGTCATTTCTTCATAAGGGGTGCCGGTTGGGGTAATCAACATACCGTTTTGGTAGCGGACACTCACATTACCTGCGGTACCTTGGTTTAACCCTAGTTTCGTCATTTCAAGACAAGTATCTATGATTTGTCTTGAGAGCTGCTGTCTGTTCATAATAAACTCCTTTTAATTTGTAAAAAATTTGATGTTTTTAACCGCTTGTAATCGGCGATTAAGGCACAGGCGTTACGCCTTTTTTAATAATAATGTTGCCGTATTTCGCCAATTCGCCTGTGATCACCACAGCGTAAGCGGTTTTAGCTCGGTCGTAGAAGGCAAAGCGTTCCACTCGTTCGACTTTCGGTGCTACACCATTTACTTTTTTAATCGCAGCGAGATAACGCTCTTCCACGCTTGGGTCGAGAGAATCGCCCGGCACGGCTTGCATCATCGCAAGTGGGGCTTCTACATATTGGTCAAATTCAAACAAAGCAGAAATGCCTTCTAATAAAGTTGCAACACTTAAACCGTCTGCACGAATCACTTTTTGATGAATGGAATGTGCCGGGAAGTGAGCATCTGAAAGAACCAATTCATCACCGTGCCCCATTTCCGCTAATACTTTTAATAATTCCGGAGAAATTGCCGGGTGGATACCTTTTAACATTTCAAACTCCTATTTATAAAAATCGCTGTTGGCTGACGGCTCAACTCGTTTTACATTTGGTTTCATTGCTTGTTGTGCGGCATTTGGATTTTCAAACACTCCCGCACCGGCAAAGGTAAACATTGCTGCACCCAACACGGTACTTTCAGGGAAATCCACCACATCAATCGGGCGATTTAACACATCAGCACGGATTTGGTTCCATAACGCATTTTTGGAGCCTCCACCTACGCAAATTAGGCTTTCAGCATTAAAATTGCTGATTTCTTGTAGTAAATCTAAGCCTTCTTTTAAGCGATACGCCATATATTCCAAGCCTGCACGGTAAATTTCACCACGAGGGGTGTGCATTGATAAACCGATAATCGAGCCTGTGTGGCCGGTTGTACCGTCAAAGTTACCCACTAATTTCACACCGTTGGAGCCGGCAGGCACTTCGCTGGCTTCATTAATCATAGTGGTGTAGTAGTTTGGTGTACCCGCTACATCAGAGAAGAAACGTTTACCAAACCACTCCATCACACCAGAGGCAACCCATTGCACGCCCGGGTTGAAGTAGCCAGCTTGGCTGTCAAATTCAATGGTTAAACCGTTTTGAACGAATTGCCATTCCGGTTTCGCTTGTGGGGTGCGAACCATTAAAATTTCCCAAGTACCGGAGCTTAAAACCGGTTGGTTGTAACCAGCACCTGAACCAAAAATGGCGAATTGGGTGTCGTGTCCGCAAGAAATTACAGGAATTTGACCGCTTAAACCGAGCTCAATGGAAATGTCTCCTTTTAATGTTCCCACAACCTCTCCCGCACTTTTCATCGGTGGGAATTGGTTTTCGTTTAAGCCAAGTAAATCCAAGACTTCTTTATCCCAATGGTCGCTTTCAATGTTGGTTATCATTGAGGTGCCAGCCATTGTGCGGTCTGTGCTTTTTATACCTGTTAAGCGGTAGGTTAAAATTGAGGAAATAAATAAGAAACTGTCCGCTTGAGCATAAATTTCAGGTTTGTTGCGTTTAAGCCATAAGAGCTTAAATAACGTATTGAAACTGTAATGACCGACCCCGTTACGTCGATATAGTGCCTCCACATCAATATCGTTAGCGATATTTTCCATAATCGGTAAGGTTCTCGGGCATTTCCAAGAAATAATCGGATAAAGTTGATTGCCGGCTTTATCGAAAAGTGTACCGTCCACGCCAAAAGTGGTAACTGAAATCCCAACAATCTCTTTTCGTTGTTGTTCTGAAAGTTGAGAGAGCGTTTGTTTGGCACAGGTCATCAGTTTTGACCAGATTTCTTCAATATCCCAAATATGGAATTCAGGATTTTCTGCACCCGGTTGTGTATTATTCGGTAAGTGATGTGCCGCCACAATTTGACCGGTTTGGTCGATTGCAATAGTGCGAAGGTTTGTAGCACCACAGTCAAAAATAAGGGCAATAGACATAGGTTTTCCCCTTGTTATTTCCTTGTAGGGACGCACTATGGCGTCCGTATCGTTTTAGGTTTGATCAAGCGGTCTTATTTGCAAATTTTTTTACAAATTTAACCGCTTGTAAGTGCTTATTTATAAAGCGGTCCAAAGTTTGCACACGCACGGTAGTCTTGACCTTCTTTGTCTTGACCGAAACCGTTCCACGCACTTGGACGGAATACATCTTTATCTTCCACGTTATGCATACAAACCGGAATGCGTAACATTGATGCAAGGGTGATTAAATCTGCCCCCACGTGTCCGTAAGTGGCTACACAGTGGTTTGCACCCCAGTTCGCCATCACGCTATACACGTCTGCGAATGCACCTTTACCCGTTAAGCGAGGCACGAACCAAGTGGTTGGCCAAGTTTCATTGGTACGTTTGTTTAAGGTGTCGTGAACGTGTTCCGGTAAGTCGATTGACCAACCTTCCGCAATTTGTAATACAGGACCAATGCCTTTGATGAGGTTGATGCGGTGCATCGTAAACGGCATACCGCCTTTGGTTAAGAATTGAGAAGATAAACCACCGCCACGGAAATATTCGTGCACTGCCGGACACCAACGGGTATTTTCTAAACAGCGTTTGCCGTCTTCTTCTGTTACTTCCCAAACCGGTTTGATAACAGGTTTGCCGTCTTTGTCGGTATGCTGACCCGTGCCGTCTAATGCTGCTGAACCTGAGTTGATTAAGTGGATAAAGCCACTTTCCGGACGCCAGCCGGTAACACGTTCAACAGAATCTTCGCTCCAGTAAGTACGCACATCCGCAAACACTTGAGCTTGACCGGTTAATAAGTTACCGAACAACATATTCACGCCGTTTAAGCTGTCGTTTTCTGTTGCCATAATGTATGGTGCTCGCACACCGTTCCAGTCATAGGTTGAGTTGAGCGTTGCCTCTAAGAAATCGCCGTTTGGTAAATGGTCTGTCCATTGGCGTTGTCCTTGGAAACCGGCTGCAATCGCATTATGACCTAATGCCTCTTCGCCATAACCTAATTCTGCTAAACGTGGGTTGCCGACCATTAAATCACGGGCGATGATGGTCATTTTCACTACATCTTCCCAAAGTTTGGCACGCTCTTCTGGGCTACGTTGGTTTTCCGGTGCATTCACATCAACACCTTCTTTGCAATAGGTTTTTACCCATTCCATCGCTAATTTAAATTCTGCCTCATCGTAGATGTTGCGATCTAAACGGCGTTTAATTTCCGTCATATCCACGTATTCATTACGCATACCTAAATATTCTTGGAAGAATTGTTGGTTTACGATAGAACCGGCGATACCCATTGAAACTGAACCGATAGATAAGTAAGATTTGCCACGAAGGGTTGCCACCGCTAAGCCTGCACGAGCAAAACGCAATAATTTTTCACGAACATCAGCCGGAATGGATTGATCGCCCGCTTCTTGTACTTCTGTGCCATAAATGGAGAATGCCGGTAAACCTAATTGGCTATGACCTGCTAAGGCTGCAGCTAAATACACCGCACCCGGGCGTTCCGTTCCGTTAAAGCCCCAAATCGCTTTCGGCATATGTGGGTCCATATCAATGGTTTCAGAACCGTAGCACCAGCAAGGGGTTACGGTAATCACCGCTCCGACATTTTCACGTTTGAATTTTTCGGCACAAGCCGCAGCTTCGGCAACGCCACCGATGGTGGAATCAGCAATCACACATTCAACGAAATCACCATTTGGGTGGCGGACTTCAGATTGAATTAATTGTGCAACGGCTTTTGCCATATTCATTGTTTGATCTTCAAGTGATTCACGCACTCCTAAACGGCGACCGTCAATGGTTGGGCGGATACCAATTTTTACAGGGGTAGATTTCAACGTTGTCATAAATAGTTCTCCCGATTGGTTAAAAAAATTTGTGATTGAATTTATTATGCATACGCAATATGAGTTATGAAGAAAAATGCGAATTTAGTTTAAATTTTGTGAGTGCGATCACAAAAAATGGGGGATTTTGGTAAAAATGAGTGAAAAAAGAATGCCCGATTTTGTTTTATTTCTGAAAAAATCGGGCAAATTCGGGCAAAAATCACTAAATAATGATTTCAATTTGATGTGCTAAGCAATAATTTTTGAGAAAGTCCGGTGGGGGTTGGTTGATAAATAATTTATCAATGCAAGATAAATCTTCGATACGAAACAAGTCTTTACGCTCAAATTTACTGTGGTCGGCTAATAAAAAAACCTGTTTACTGTTCGCAATTAATTTACGTTTAAGGGAAATATTAATTTCATTTGATTCCCAAATCGCACCGTCTGCAATGCCTGTACAAGAAAGAATGGCAAGATCAATTTTTAAACGGGTCAGTAACTGCTCGGATAATGGACCATAGAAGGCATCGTATTTTTCGGAATAAATACCACCGGTGGCAATCGTTTTAATATGCGGTTTGTGTGAGAGGCTGTAGATAATCCGCATTGAACTGCTGACAACGGTGCAAGGAATATTTGGAATACGCTGTGCCACATTCCAAGAGGTTGAGCTGGCATCTAAAGCAATTACCGATTCAGGTTGTAAATATTCCAACACATTTTCTGCGATACTGCGTTTCGCCTCACTGTTCAGCCGTTGTCGGGTGGTAAATGAGCGACCAATATCTCGCTTTTTGTGGCTTACCGCTCCGCCGTGAGTGCGATGTAATAATCCATCTTTATCTAGCTTATTTAAATCTCGGCGGATAGTTTCAATAGAAACCCCACAATGTTCCGCCAATTCTTGAACGTTAGCTTCATCAAACTGTTCTATATATTCCATTATCTGTTTGTGTCGCAGCTGCATAATCTATCCTTTTTGTAAATTTTTCTCCAAATTTAACCGCTTGTAGCGTTACTGTCGAGCAAGCAAATTTGATTTTTAGAAGGCGATCACATTTTGTGTTGCAAGCGGTTAAATTTAGGGAACTTTTTGTAAAATTTGTAATATATTTTGTGAAATTTCATTTCAGACTAATTGACAACCATTTTTATCTCTGTAAAATTCGCTTTGTTTGATGTTGAGAATTGTTTTTAATATCAAAATTTGGTAATCCTCTTAAATAACTTACCTAAGGAAATGTTTCGAATGAAAAAATTTAAATTACTTCCTGTTTCAGCTGCAGTATTGAGCGTACTTGCTGCAAATGCAATGGCTCAAACTGCTTCAACAGATACAGTCGCATTAGATACTGTTACTGTAACCGACAATCAAGGCTTAAAAGTGCAAAGCAATGTGGTAACAACACAGAAAAAAGATGAGAGCACACAAACAGACTTACGTGGTTTATTAAAAGATGAGCCGGCAATTAGCTTAGGTGGTGGTAACGGTACATCACAATATCTCTATATTCGTGGTATGGGTCAAAACTCAATTGATGTAAAAGTAGATAACACTTACTCAGATAGCCAAATTTTGTATCATCAAGGTCGTCATATGTTAGATCCGGCATTGGTGAAAATTGTTTCTGTACAAAAAGGTGCAGGCAGTGCTTCAGCCGGTATTGGTCAAACTAATGGTGCAGTAATTGCTAAAACCGTTGATGCATTAGATTTATTAAAAAACAGCGATAAAAACTTCGGTGCAAAATTAGGTACAGGTATCAGCACTAACCACGCACATAATTTCAATGCAACCTTATATGGTAAAGGTGAAATCTTTGATGCTTTAGTTTCAGGTAATCTTGTGAGAGATCGCGACTATAAAGGCGGTAAAGATTACGTAAACCAATTCGGCACAAACCGTGTTCCGTATAGTGCATTGGATAAAACCAGCTTCTTAGCTAAATTAGGTGCAACATTGGGAGATCACCGTTTTGTATTAAGCCATTCAAGTGAGCGAAATGAAGGTCAGCGTTTAGTGCGTGAAGAATTTGATGTAGCACCTAACGGCACAAAGGTTTCTCCGTACAACCGCTTAACTGTAGAACGCCAAGCTCCAGCTAACCGTAGAATTACGGTTCAAAGAACTAACTTAGAATGGACTGGCAAAAACTTAGGCTTTGCTCAAGAAGCGACAGCTAACGTTTATCAATTAGTGCAAGGTCGTTGGTCTGAACACGAAAAAGGTAACGGCTACGCAGGTAATGTAGATTATGCAACGAAAACTAAAGTTGTTACTCACGGTGCGAATGTAAACTTTGATTCTGCCGTTCACGAAAATGTATTATTAAAATACGGTGTGAACTATCGCCACCAAGAAGCTAAACCACACACTAAATTTAACCCTCTTGTGAAAAACCAAGAGAAAACCGATACCGGCGTGTATGTTGAAGCAATTACTGCTCCAGTAGATAAAGTAACTTTAACTACCGGTGTACGTTACGACCACTTCAAATTCAAAGCAATGGATGGTAAAGAGCGTAGTAATGGTGCATTCAGCCCAAGCGTTGGTCTTATCTATGAGCCAATTGAACACTTAAGCTTAAGTGCAAGCCACAACTATGCAACTCGTAGCCCTCGTCTGCACGATGCGTTAATGGCACACGGTAAGCGAGGTATGGTAACAATTGGTGATAACACCAAAGCAGAAAAAGCTCGCAATACTGAAATCGGCTTCAACTATAATGACGGCACATTCAGCTTTGACGGTAGCTACTTCTGGCAACATATCAAAGATGCTTTAGGTACAACAAATGGTCGTGATAACCACGGTAATGCAGCACAAGCGATTGTGAATGGCGGTAAAATTAAAAATCGTGGTTATGAGTTAAATGCAGGCTACCACAATAACGGCTTTACGGCTCGTGTTGGTGTTGCTCATAGCAAACCTCGTTTCTACACACAAACCGTGATGCAACGTAATAATCAAGGTCAGTTAGCTGAAACTGCATTGTTAAGCAGTAACCCGGAATACGCATCAGCTATCGGTCGTACTTGGACAGCTTCTTTAAGCTATCGCTTTGAACAACCAAATTTAGAAGTTGGCGTACACCACCGTATTGTTGAGAAAGTGAAACCTGAAGATAATTTCTTCGTTACAGGCGGAGCATTACAAACAAATACAGGCACGGGTAAAGACAGCTACAATGTAACTGATATCACCTTAAACTGGAAACCACTTAAAGATGATAGCGTGAATGTAAACTTTGCAGTGGATAACGTGGCGAATAAAAAATACAACGCACACGGTCAGCGTGGTCAATTATCAGCTCGTGGACGTGAATTCCGTGCAGGTGTGAACTACACGTTCTAATTCTTAAATCAGACTAAAATGCCCGATTGAACTAACATTCTCAATCGGGCATTTTTTATGTTACAAGTGGTCAAATTTTCCAGTTTTTTGCAAATTCACAGCTATTGATAACTTATCTGTATTAAACAGATTTGTTTGATACTAACGAACAAATTTATTCAGTACTAATGAATAAATTTATTCAATCCTATCGAATATTTTCCATTAAAGATTGCTTCCCCTTATTTTTCAATGCTAGCAACCGTTTGCGTAATGAATTATAATCAGCACAAATTTTCATTTTAGATAGGAAAATCTCACCAATGACTATGCAAATCTTTCGTGGCTCGCCTGCCCTTTCAGAATTTCGTTTAAATCAACTTCAACAAAAATTTGTCGCCGCCAATCTGCCGGTGAAATCGATTTACGCAGAATATCTGCATTTTGCAGATTTAACCGCACCACTCTCGGCAGAGCAAGAAGATAAATTAGTTCAATTATTACATTACGGTCCAACCCTTGCCGAACACGAACCTATTGGTGAAACCTTTATCGTGATTCCTCGTTTAGGCACGATTTCTTCGTGGTCATCAAAAGCAACCGACATCGCCCATAACTGTGGCTTAGAAAATATTGCCCGTGTTGAGCGTGGTTTAGCCTACTATTTTGAATTTGAACGCGGCTTAACCTCTGAAGAAGAAAGCAAACTTGCTTCATTGTTACACGATCGAATGATGGAAACTGTGATTCGCAATGCAGACGATGCAGTGGAATTATTCAAACAACAAGAGCCAAAACCTTTCACCAGCGTGGATATTTTAGGCGGTGGTCGCAAGGCTCTCGAAGAGGCGAACGTGAATTTAGGCTTGGCGTTGGCGGAAGATGAAATTGATTATTTGGTGGAAAATTTCACCGCACTTGGGCGTAACCCGAACGATATTGAGCTGTATATGTTTGCTCAGGCGAACTCGGAACACTGCCGCCACAAAATTTTCAACGCCGATTGGACAATTGACGGCGTGAAGCAGGAAAAATCCCTGTTCAAAATGATTAAAAACACCTTCGAGAAAACCCCTGACTATGTGCTTTCTGCCTATAAAGATAATGCAGCGGTAATGGAAGGCTCAAAAGTGGGGCGTTGGTTCCCGGATCAAGATGGTCAATATCGAGCTCACGAGGAAGAGGCTCACATTTTAATGAAAGTGGAAACCCACAACCACCCGACTGCGATTTCGCCATTCCCGGGAGCGGCGACCGGTTCGGGCGGGGAAATCCGTGATGAAGGGGCGACTGGTCGTGGTGCGAAGCCGAAAGCAGGTTTAACGGGTTTCTCTGTATCTAACTTAGTCATTCCAAACTTTGAACAGCCTTGGGAAAATCCACTGTCTAAACCGAGCCGTATTGCGTCAGCACTCGATATTATGATCGAAGGTCCACTTGGTGGTGCTGCGTTTAACAATGAATTTGGACGCCCTGCGTTGCTTGGTTATTTCCGTACTTATGAAGAAAAAGTAAACAGCTTTGCAGGCGAAGAAGTGCGTGGCTACCACAAGCCGATTATGCTTGCAGGCGGTATCGGTAATATTCGTGCCGAACACGTTCAGAAAGGCGAAATCCCTGTCGGGGCGAAGTTGATCGTACTTGGCGGTCCGGCGATGAATATCGGCTTGGGAGGCGGTGCGGCATCGTCAATGGCATCAGGTAAATCCAAAGAGGATTTAGACTTCGCCTCTGTTCAACGTGAAAACCCGGAAATGGAACGCCGTTGCCAAGAAGTGATCGACCGCTGTTGGCAAATGGGCGATGAGAACCCGATTTTATTTATTCACGATGTGGGTGCAGGCGGTTTATCTAACGCAATGCCTGAGTTAGTCCACGACGGCGAGCGTGGCGGTAAGTTCGACTTACGTAAAATCCTGTGCGATGAAAAAGGGATGTCGCCACTCGAAATTTGGTGTAACGAATCGCAAGAGCGTTATGTGTTAGCGGTTGCCCCTGAAAAACTCGAACTTTTCACCGCACTTTGTGAGCGTGAGCGTGCCCCGTTTGCGGTGATTGGTGAGGCGACCGAAGAGAAACATTTAACCCTACACGATGAGCATTTTGGCAATGATCCGATTGATTTACCGATGAACGTGTTACTCGGCAAAACCCCGAAAATGCACCGTGAGGTTTCGCAAAAAACCGTTGAAAATGCACCGCTTGCAATGGACGGTATCGACCTGAAAGAAGCATTACACCGTGTATTACGTTTGCCAGTGGTTGCAGAAAAAACCTTCTTAATTACGATTGGCGACCGCTCGGTAACGGGTATGGTAGCACGTGATCAGATGGTCGGTCCGTGGCAAATCCCCGTAGCGGACTGTGCAGTAACCACTGCAAGCCTTGATAGCTATCACGGCGAAGCGATGTCAATGGGCGAACGTGCGCCAGTTGCACTATTAGACTTCGGGGCATCGGCTCGCTTGGCTGTTGCGGAAAGCATTACCAACATTGCGGCAACCAACATCGGCGACATTAAACGCATTAAACTCTCTGCGAACTGGATGTCGGCAGCCGGCCACGAAGGTGAAGACGCAGGCTTATACGAAGCAGTAAAAGCCGTGGGCGAAGAGCTTTGCCCGGCACTCGGCATTACTATCCCTGTGGGTAAAGACTCAATGTCGATGAAAACGACTTGGGAAGAAAATGGTGAGAAGAAAACCGTGACTGCTCCGCTTTCCCTTGTGATTTCTGCATTCGCCCGTGTGGAAGATGTGCGTAAAACGGTTACCCCACAACTTCGCACCGATAAAGGCGCAAGCCGCTTATTGTTAATTGATTTAGGCGAAGGCAACAACCGCTTAGGGGCAACGGCATTAGCACAGGTTTATAAACAACTGGGCGATACACCGGCGGATGTGGTGAATGTTCAAACCTTAAAAGATTTCTTCAACGCAATGCAAGCCTTAGTGGCAGAAGATAAATTATTAGCCTACCACGACCGTTCAGACGGTGGTTTAATCACCACCCTTGCGGAAATGGCATTTGCCGGTAACTGCGGTGTAGATGTAGATATTTCAGCCCTTGGCGACAACGATTTAGCGGTGCTATTCAATGAAGAATTGGGTGCGGTAATCCAAGTAGCAGATAGCGAACTCAATGCGGTACGTGAGGTGTTAAAAGCTCATAACTTGATTCACGTAACCAAAGAATTAGGTGCGGTGAATGCCGACAACCGCTTTGAAATCAGCCGTGGTTCTCGCAAATTGTTAAGCGAAAAACGTTCTGAATTACGTGGTATCTGGGCGGAATTAACCCACCAAATGCAACGTTTGCGTGACAACCCAGAGTGTGCAGACCAAGAGTTCGCAGCAAAAAAAGATGAGAATAACAAAGGCTTATCTGCTTTCTTAAGCTACGATGTGAACGAAGACATCGCAGCACCGTTTATCAACAAAGGGGCAAAACCAAGTATCGCAATCTTGCGTGAGCAAGGCGTAAACAGCCACTACGAAATGGCAGCAGCCTTCGACCGTGCCGGCTTTAAAGCGATTGACGTGCATATGTCCGACTTGATCTCCGGCAGACGTAACTTAAACGACTTCAACGCAATGGTGGCGTGCGGCGGCTTCTCCTACGGCGACGTACTCGGTGCAGGCGGCGGCTGGGCGAAATCGATCCTATTCAACCCAATGTTGCGTGATCAATTCAGCAAATTCTTCGCCAACCCGAACACGCTTGCCTTAGGTGTGTGTAACGGTTGCCAAATGGTATCGAACCTGGCGGAAATCATTCCGGGTACAGAAAACTGGCCACGTTTCGTTCGCAACAAATCCGAACGCTTTGAAGCCCGTGCTGCAATGGTGAAAATCAATGACACCAACTCACTTTGGTTTAATGGAATGGCAGGCAGCCATATGCCGATTGCGGTTTCACACGGCGAAGGACAAGTTGAGTTCAAAAGTCCACAGCAATTAGCGAACTTGCAACAGCAAAATCTCGTGATTGCACAATATGTGGATAGCCATCTCAACCCAACCGAACAATACCCAGCCAACCCGAACGGCTCTGTATTTGGTATCACCGCCATCGGCAACACAGACGGCAGAGTGGCCATTATGATGCCACACCCTGAGCGTGTGTTCCGTGCGGTCAGCAACTCTTGGGCTCCGGAAGATTGGACGGAAGACGGGGCGTGGATGAGATTGTTCCGTAGTGCACGTGTTGCGTTGAAATAATGAATGGGAGCACCCGCCTTTGGCGGGTGTTTGTTAGAATAATTTTAAAAATATAAGTCTTTTCAATATACAAATTATTTAAAGGAAGATTATATGTATAAACAATTATCTAACTTTTATTATGGTTCGGTATTTTCTCTATTAGAATTACAAGAAGGAAAAAATTTTTCTTTTTTAGGTAGCGCATTTATCTGCAGTAACAAGGGATATTTAGCCACTTGTGCTCATAATATAAATATTAGCAAACATGATAAATTATATATTGCTACAATTGAGCATTCTATAAATGAATTTACCCCATTAACAAATCAAAGTGTTAATGCCATTAAGGTATCCATAGTACAGTTTGATTCAAATTCTGATGTTTGCCTACTAAAAATAAATAACATCACTACTAACTTTCATGCCCCTGACAATTTTCTATTAAAAAATAGAACACTAGATGTAGGATCAAAATGTTTATATATGGGGTATCCATTTGGTGATTTTGGATTCCATAAGGCAAAAATTTCAGCTACAATTATTAGTAGTAAAATTATCAATGAGAAAGGTGTTAAACAATATGTGTTAGATACTATGGTACATTCAGGAAATAGTGGAGGCCCTGTAATTGATATAGAATCTGGATATATCTGTGGAATAATTTCTGGCAGATTTAACCCTATGGGAAAAAGTGGGATGTTTATAGGCAACTACCAAGTGGGTAGCGATACTACAATATCAAAAGCTATTCCTATTGAATATTTAATTTCTTTAATGAACAGGGAAAATATATAATGTTAAGTAACATTAATCTAAATAAATTACCTGATGGGTTGTTGGACTGGCAAGAAAAGGAAATACATAACTTAATTAAACAACAATCAGGTGAAGATGAGTTTTATAGATTAGGTGCAAGATTTTTAGGAGAAAATGATTTATCTATAGGCAGCTGGACAAATACAGGTGTGCCAAGTAACAATCAGCCAAACTCATTTTTTCTAAGTCTTAAAAAAGAAGTTCACAAGTTTTTTTGTACAGATTGTACTGAATATAATACTCAAAGAAATCAGTTAGGATCTACTTTAGAAAATATGGTTAAAGTAGTATCCTCCGCTATTGCGGGATCTTTGGGAATTGCAGAAGGAGTTATCATAGGAACAATAACTTGCATTATTATTGTAATAATTAAATTAGGTAAAAATGCTTGGTGTAATAGTATTAATATAGATTAATAGAAACCTGATGGTGCCCCCCGATAGCGCTCGTCTCTGACGAGTGCCTTTTTCTTCGCTGTTAAACGTAACTTTCCTTCTATTAAATTACAGCACTCGTCAGAGACGAGCGCTATCTTTCCTATTTGCAAAAAATGAAGTGAAATTGACCGCTTGTATTTTTGCGATCTCTGTCGAAAAATTGTGATTTACTGCTTGTCTGCTAGGAGATTTTGAGTAAATTCAGCTTATTATGTTTTAGTTGAAGGTATTCTATGAGTAGAAAATACAAAATGAGAAATAGCGATGGGGCTTATTTTGTGAGTTTTGCAACAGTATATTGGATAGATGTTTTTATTCCTGAGGTTTATTTTTAAGTATATTAAAAAATTTTCTCCAATTTTTTCTATAATATTCTTCTATATAAGCTACAAATTCTAAATTACTCACATTTTTAGTGCAAACAGAACCCTCAGGCATAAAAAGCTCATCATTAGAATGATAATTGGAATTCATATAGCAACTACATACACCAATATGAGGGTTCTTTCTATTATTTAGTAATCTACCTTGTGCTCTTTCAATTAATGAAAGTGGTAGCCTATCAATAAAACATTCTCTAAGTGAATGAAGAGTATCATTATTCCCTACAGTACCAACCAGCATTTTTTCCCAAGTATGTGAAGGACTAATATCTGACACAATAAAATGACAAATCGCTACATATGGGAAACCTATATCATATAGTCCTTGTGCTTGGGTGAAACCAAATTTCTTAGGTGATTTTCCTTGCTGTTCGTATGATGCTCTTATGACTTTAGCCTCTACTGCAAGAGATTCTGAAAATACAATATTATTCTCAGTATAAGGAATTATTAGCATATCAATATCACCCGGCTTATTTAAGTTTTGATGCAGTTCTTTAGAAGGGATAAGTATAGTTGCTAAAACTCCCTTATAGTCAGAGATACTAAAAAATGTAGGATGGGTTTTTCTTAAAAACTCACCTAATAATCGCATATTAGCTATTAGTCTTAACAGCATTCCATTTTCATTATGATTGTTCATCCATTCTTTAGGACAAAAAAGAGGAGTATTACTAGTAAGAGGTTTGGTTTTGTAGAGTTTCATTTATTATTTTTATAACCTTGAATTACATTATAGAATGAAGTTTATCAAAATAATCGAAAAATCTCCTTGATGGAATAAGTGCTATCCTTTCAAGTTTGCAAAAAATAAATTTAAATTGACCGCTTGTATTTTTGCTCTCTTTGTTGAGAAATGATGATTGTCCAGGTGTCTGCAAGAAATAAAGATATTCTATGAGTCAAAAAAACCAAATGTAACCTATTTCTACCCAGCAATTAATTCCCTCTTTTATGTACCAGATCAAATTATTTACACTGATTTATCGGTATGATCTCTTTAGTTTTTTTAATTAAGGAGTCTTATATGAAATTCAAAAAATTAGTATTAGCAGCAATGTTCGGTGGCTTATTTGTAACAGCCAATGCGGCAGAATTACCTAATATCACTATTTTAGCGACAGGCGGAACTATTGCCGGTAGTCAGCAGAATGCGAATAGCAGTGCATATCAAGCGGGGCAATTGAATATTGAAACCTTAATTGAAGCTGTACCAGAAATGAAAACATTGGCGAATATCAAAGGTGAGCAGATTGTGAAAATTGGTTCACAGGATATGTCGGATAGTGTGTGGTTAAAATTGGCTAAAGCGATTAATCAACAGTGTGCAACAACAGATGGCTTTGTCATTACACACGGTACAGACACAATGGAAGAGACGGCTTACTTTCTTGATCTGGCAGTGAAATGTGAGAAACCTGTGGTATTAGTAGGAGCTATGCGTCCGGCAACAGAAAAAAGTGCCGATGGTCCATTGAATTTGTATAATTCAATTGTGGTGGCAAAAGATCCAAAATCTGCCGGGCGAGGTGTGTTAGTGGCAATGAACGATGCGGTACTGGGTGCAAGAGATGTTACCAAAACCAGCACGACTGCGGTGCAAACATTTAGTTCGCCGAATTTTGGTTCTTTAGGTTACGTCCATAATAGTAAAGTGGATTATGAACGCTCTCCGGAAAGCAAACATACCGTTAATACCCCATTTAATGTGAATGAATTAAATGAATTACCTAAAGTCGGTATTATTTATGCTTATGCTAATATGCCGACAGAGCCGCTTAAAGCCTTGTTAGATGCGGGTTATCAAGGCATTGTAGTGGCAGGTGTTGGTAATGGTAATATGAATGCAGAAAATCTTGCATTATTAGAGGAAGCAGCGAAAAAAGGCGTTGCGGTGGTACGTTCTTCTCGTGTACCAACTGGTTATACTACTCGTGATGCGGAGGTTGATGATAGTAAATATGGCTTTGCTGCTTCCGGCACGTTAAATCCGCAAAAGGCTCGTGTGTTATTGCAATTAGCTTTAACCCAAACGAAAGATATCAAAACTATTCAGCAATATTTTGAAGATTTTTAATAAACGTTAAAGCATATAAAAAATGGCATAAGTGAGTAAACTTATGCCATTATTTTTTGTATGTGGTTTGACTGCTGCAAGTGGTGTGATTTTGCTATTTTTTTGCAAATTTAGCCTGTATTTTATGAGCAACAATAAACAGCACTAAGACTCCGATGATAATTGGATCGAATGTTACGCTCTTTACCGACCAATAATAATGCACCATTGCCAATACTAATGCAGGATAAGCCCACTGGTGAATCGTCCCCCAGCGTTTTCCTAATTTTCGTTTTAACATTGGCAGCGAAGTTACTGCCATTATGCTTAGAATGAAAAAAGCAGCTGCTCCTAAAATTAAATATGGGCGACTGGCAAGCTCGCTAAAAAATAATTTTACATCAAGGCTTAATTCTAACAATAGATAGCTTGAAATATGTAGAGCTGCCCATACAAACGCCCATAAGCCCAATGGGCGGCGTAAAATTTGATACTGATTTTTCTTTAGGTATTGTAGGGCAATACCAAGTATAAACATTATACAAAAAATGACGATCGCACCATACCCGAGAAAATGCTCCAGCTCTTTAATCGGATCGGCACCTAATACCGTTTCATTACCTGTATATAATAGCTGAGCCACCCAAACTAGCGGTAATAAGCAGCCAAGATGAATGAGTATGCGTAATCCGGTTAGCATTAGTAGTTCACCTTTAAATCTAAGCCACGGTATAAATTTGCCACTTCATTTTCGTAGCCATTAAACATTAGTGTTGGTTGGCGTTTGACGGATAATAACCCGCCTGCACCAATTACTCGTTCAGATGCTTGCGACCAACGTGGATGATCAACATTCGGATTCACATTAGCATAAAAGCCATATTCATTTGGAGCAAGACTTTCCCAAGTAGTTAGAGGGCGTTTTTCGGCAAAGGTGATTTTCACAATCGACTTAATGCTTTTGAATCCATATTTCCAAGGTACGACTAAGCGAATAGGTGCACCGTTTTGCGGTGGCAGGGTTTTACCGTATAAACCGACGGATAGTAGTGTTAGTGAATTTAAGGCTTCATCTAAGCGTAAAGCTTCTACATAAGGATAATCAATCCCTCCACCTAGCAAGCGGTTTTTTTGCCCCGGCATTTGTTCAGGATCATATAAAGTGTGAAAGACCACATATTTGGCTTTACTGGTTGGTTTTGCCATCTCAATCAAGCGAGCTAACTCAAAGCCTATCCACGGCACAACCATTGACCACGCTTCAACACAGCGAAAACGGTAAATGCGTTCTTCTAGTGGAAACGTATTAAGCAATTGTTGATGATTTAAACTAAACGGATTTTCAACTTCGCCGCCAATTTCTAATATCCAAGGATCAGTTTTAAAGTTTGCTGCATTTTTTGCCGGTGCACTTTTATCAACACCAAATTCATAGAAATTGTTATAGCCGATTATTTTGTTTTCCGGAGTGAGTTCAAGCCCTTTATTGGGATCCGGTTTAAACTGTAGTGATTGCAAGTGTCTTTGTGTTTCTGCCATACTTACTTTAGGCAATGCAGAAGCTGCAATACCTAAACCTAACGCGGTAATAATTTTACGGCGTTGGTAGAAAATAGTTTCGGGTGTAACATCTTGAATTGTTAATTTTTTCATCGAACTATCCTTTTTTTATGAATTGTTGTTATTATTTTGGACTAAGCTGATCTAGAATTCTTACAAAATAAGTGTAATTTTTTATTGGGTATTCCCTAAAGGAGATATATGAAGAGTCTATCTTCTATACAGATAGAAGAGATTAGAAAGCAAATGGTTAAATTTGCCACCTTACAACTAGCCGATAAAGATTTAGCCGAGGATGCTGTACAGGATGCCTTAACCAATGCCTATAAGCATTCAGCCTCTTTTCGGCGAGAAGCTGCACTTAAAACTTGGATTTTTGCTATTTTAAAGAACAAAATTTTAGATTTACTCAGAACACGAAAACGACATATTCCGGTCAGCTCTCTATGTGAGGAAGAAGAATCACCAAGTGCCTTTTTCGATCGCCACGATCATTGGTTGCAACATCAAGATGTAACTGAATGGAGGGGGATAGCTCAATCAACTTACCAAAAAGAATTTTGGGCAATTTTTGATATTTGTTTAAATAAATTACCCGCCCAGCAAGCACGAGTATTTATGATGCGTGAACATTTGGAGATGAGTAGTGCGGAAATTTGCCAAGAATGTGAAATTTCTCTCTCTAACTTAAATGTATTACTTTATCGTGCTCGTTTACGTTTACAAGAGTGTTTATCTCGCAATTGGTTTAGAGAGGAATCAAAATGAAATGCAGACAAGCAACAGAACTTATTTCACAGTCTTGTGATGAGAAACTTCGTTTGCAACAACATATGCGTTTGCAGTTGCATCTTTTGGTATGCCCTAAATGCCGCAATTTTAATAAAAATACCAAGAAATTAGGCAAGATATTAAGAGCTTACTGTAACGATAAAGATGCTCCGTTCTGATTTATTATACATTTTAAAAGGAGAAAAATATGCGTTATTGGTTAATAAGTTTAAGCATACTATTAAGTGGCTGTGTCGTGCCGGTTACTCCTACAGGGCAAGCCGGTATCCCTATGCCGATTATAATTGGTGTCTCAGATCCACTTGATTCCAAAGAGGTTCACATTTGTACTCTAAAGCCATTTACTCAGGAATATCGTAGTGAACATAGTAGCCGAGGCAGAGCCAAATTAAATGTACAAAAGCAATGCCGAGCAAACCACAGTGAAATGTTTTGTGAAGAAAAAGATATTGTTTGCAAAACCTATGATTAGTTAAACAAGCGGTCGTATTTTATCTGTTTTTTGCAAAATTTTCCTAAAATTTGACCGCTTGTTTATTTAAGCAGATAACATCAAAATTTTATGAGGATTGTCTATGCAACCCATCAATATTGCCATCGCAGGTGCCGGCTTTTCCAGCCGAGTGTTTCATATCCCGTTTTTGAAGCAAGATGCTCATTTTAATATTGTAAAGGTGTATGAACGTACTTCTAACAATGCGGCAGAATGGTTGCCGAATGCAGAAACAGTGCGGGATTTCAACGCTCTTTTAACGCCAGAAGTGGATTTAGTGCTGATTACCACACCGAATCAAACCCATTATGAAATGATAAAAGAGTCATTGCTTGCAGGCAAACACGTTTTAGTGGAGAAACCGTTAGTGGCAACAGCGGCTGAGGCGGAAGAGTTAGCAGCACTTGCAAAGCAGCAAGGAAAGGTACTTTATGTGTACCAAAACCGCCGTTGGGACAGCCATATTGCGACGGCAAAATCGCTAATGGAGCAAAATTTACTGGGAGAGTTGGTAGATTGCGAAATTCGTTTTGACCGTTATGCGAAAGAGAAAAATGCTAAAGTATGGAAAGAATCAGGCGAGCTTGGCACAGGTTTAGTGTATGACTTAGGTGTACATTTAATCGACCAAGCTTTGTATCTTTTCGGGAAGCCGGAGGCGGTGTATGCTGATGTGCGTTATCAGCACGAAGGGGCGTTGGTTGATGATAACTTTGATATTCAGCTCTATTATGCTAACGGTTTTAAGGTTGTGTTGAAAGCCAGCCGATATGCCCGTGAGCCAAGTCCGACGTTTGTGTTACACGGAAAATTAGGTTCTTATCTGAAACAAACGTCAGATAATCAAGAAGATTTGCTGAAAAATGGCGTACAACCTATTGGCAAAGATTGGAATATGGAGGAAAAAGAGAACTGGGGAATTTTACACACTGAAGTGGAAGGCAATGTGGTTCGCCAGCCCTATCCAAATGCAGAAGTCAGTTATCAAAATCTGTTTGATGATTTATACCAAGTGATAGCCCACAATGCCGAACCGATTATCAAGCTAGAGGAAGTCATTTTTGTACTAAAAGTGATTAACGGTGTATTTGAAAGTGCAAAATCAGGGCAAAAAATCTATTTGTAAAATTTTGATCATTTCTGACCGCTTGTAATAAAAAATGGGGGAAAATATATTCATTTTCCCTCTTATGGCATAAGCATCCACGTTTGTGCCTTTTAATACTCAGTTAATTTAAAAATCTAACTGTTAGTCAAAATATCTAACTAAATTCGGAATATTATTTCTCTATCTTAACGCCTTATCCCAAAAACTATCCAACTCCCAATTTTGTGGAATCCCCATATATTCTTTTTGAATTTGAGGGTAGTTATCTAATAATTCTTTTAGTCTTTTTATCCAAGTAGAATTAGGGCTAATTTCATATAACATCACTTGAATAGCAACCAAAATAGGATAAAGACGCTTATCTGCATTGATATTTGTATTATTCAATAAAATTGCAGACGAAAGCCATTGTGTGTTTTTACTTATTGGGATTTTAATAATACGTCCAAATTCTCTATTCCATAGTCGGCTGTGGTGAGCACAAATATTTCGTACATCATTTAAGACTTTTAGCCAAGACTCTAAAATAGGTGCTTGTACACCAAAATGTTGTGCTATTGGCTTCTGGTATTTTTCTAATAATCCTGAGTATAAATGGCTTAACTCTCCCCAAGTTAGCATTTCAATCATCATCCAAGAAGGTAATAATTTAGGTGTGTTATATTGTGTGAGGTAATGCCGTAAGAAATTTTCTTTACGAACATTATTGAGTAAGCGATCACGCTCTTTATCGTCAATATTGTTGTTTTTATATCTTTTTAAAATATGCTTTTCATCACGTTCTAATCGTTGTTGCTCATCAGTAAGTTGTTTTTCGATATTAGCTAGAAGGCGGTAAAGATTAAAATTATTTTGGAAATAATCTTCTTTAATATACCAAAAAGGATTTTGAGATTGTATGCTCATCTCATTACTAATTTTTGTACGAATAGAAACTTCAATACGTTCAATCGCATCAAGCACTATTAATCTTAGTTCACGGTCGAAAATATATAAATTAAGAATATCATTAAATTTGGTATCAGGCTTAAATTGATGAGAAGTATTACCTAGTTGTTGAAAGGGAATCGTATAAGCAGAAAAACGATAATAGCTAATATGCTCTAAATAGCGTTCGGCACGGGTTTCATCGGGAATAATTAAACCTCTCTCTTTCCACTGTTGTACAAGTTCTGAATTAGATTTAGCTGGTTTGATGAATTGGCTCATTTCTATTTTCCGTGTAAAAAAAAACCTGCAAATTTGTGCGTAACTAAGTGAACTTAGTCATAGGCATAGCAGGTATGTTATTTATTATAATATCACAGAAGATATTTTTTACAACTATATCTAAATCTAATAATGCTTCCTTGATAATATAATTTAGCTAACTTCCATTGCTTTTCCCCCTTCAATTGGCTAATATGCAACCTCATCCGTAGTTAGAATACTTAATATGTTAAGTTTTAACTGTTTCTTCAATCTAATAAGGATCATTTCTAATGAATAAACTTATTGCTTCTCTTGTTGCATCAAGCTGTGCAACTGCTTTTGCAGCCCCGGTTCAACACAATAATTTCCACACCAACACTCATACTTACGAATTTACCCAATCTTATGATTTAGTGGTTCCACAAGGTTCTTCCGGCACAACGAATTTATGGATTCCGCTGCCGTCTGATACCGATTATCAAACCGTTAAATCCATTGAGTTTGAGGGCAGCTACAAAACCGCTTATATCACCGAAAATAACGCTTATGGTGCAAAAACCCTTTATGCTACTTGGGATAAAGATGCACCGAAACGTGATATGAAAGTAAAATTGGTTATTCAAACTCAAGACCGTGAGCCAATGGCTCAAGGGGCGTTGAAAGATTACCAAATGCCGGAAAAAATCATCTATTCTGTGGATGTGTTGGAATACCTCAAACCAACCGCACACATTAAAACAGACGGTATTGTGAAAGAGTATGCGGATAAAATTGTGGGTAACGAGAAAAATCCTCTCAAACAAGCCGAACTTATCCACAACTGGATCGTAAACAATATGGAGCGTGATAACTCTGTGTTGGGTTGCGGTGATGGTGATGTGGAAAAAATCTTAACCACCAAAGTGCTGAAAGGCAAATGTACCGACATCAACTCTGTATTTGTGGCCTTAGCTCGTGCTTCAGGCATTCCGGCACGTGAAGTGTTTGGTATCCGTTTAGGTAAAGCGGATAAAATGAGCCAATATTCCAAAACCGCATTCGGTAGTTCAAAAGACGGTATTGCGAACGAAAACAGCGGACAACACTGCCGTGCGGAGTTCTATTTAGCCGGCTTTGGTTGGGTACCGGTGGATTCTGCCGATGTAGCAAAAATGCGTTTAGCTGAGAAAAAAGAAGTGGCAGATGCTGATGTTCAAGCTGTCTCTAAATATTTATTCGGCAACTGGGAAATGAACTGGGTAGGCTTTAATCACGGTCGTGATTTCAACTTATATCCACAACCTGAGTTAGCACCGCTTAACAACTTCGGTTATCCGTATGCAGAAGTAGGTGGCGATCCGTTAAATTCCTTTGATGCAAAAGAATTTGGTTATGAGCTTATCTCCAAAGAATTATAACAGTAGCTATAACAACAAATTCATTACAATGTGTATCACCGCTGTAGTAACAGCGGTGAGTTCAACCTTGTGCTGCATTGCACCGCTCATTTATTTGTTGTTTGGAATTTCATCTCCTTGGCTGATGGAATTAAATCAGCTCGAATTTTTGCAAATTCCAATGCTAATTCTTTCACTTTGTGCATTTGGCTACGGTTTTTGGCTACTTAATTTTTCCAATAAGATTATTTGTACCAAATACTTCTCTCGCAGAACCTTAGTGATTTTGTATTGGGTGGTGTTTGTGGTGGTTATTTTCTTTTTAACTTACCCTTATGTTTTGCCGTACATTTTGGAAATGTGGGGCGGAGAATAAAATGAAAAAATATGTCGCATCTATGTTGTTGGCTTTTGGATTGATTAATTCAAGTTATGCACAAGAAAAAGCCGTTCAAACCGAAATGCAACAAGCTGAAAAAACAGTTGTACTTCATATTCCTGAAATGTACTGCCAGCTTTGTGTCTATTTAGTAAATAAAGAACTGCGAGCGGTAGAGGGTGTAATTTCGACCAAAGCCTCAATGAAAGAACGAACTGCAACCGTAGTGGCAAAAGCCGATGTGGATAACCAAGCGTTAATACAAGCGGTCGAAAAATTGAAATATTCTGCAAAAGTGATGTAAGAAATAAGTCGGGAAAGCCCGACTTTTGTTTTTCAAAATTAGCTTAAATCGGGATAAATTGGTAAAATTGGCTCATTGCAAAAAATCAGTGGATTTTAACCGCTTGTGAGGAAGAGATGAATCATCTAGACAGTGCAAAAGAAACGCTGAGCCTTTATGCTCAGCAGATTATCACGCTAAACCATCGACTCTCTGAAGAATTTAATGAGGTCGTTGAAATGATGCTGGCTTGTCAAGGGCGAGTGGTGGTAGGTGGTATTGGCAAATCAGGATTGGTGGGGAAAAAGATGGTGGCGACATTTGCCTCCACAGGAACGCCAAGTTTTTTCCTTCATCCGACAGAAGCTTTCCACGGCGATTTAGGAATGCTAAAGCCGATTGATATGGTCATTTTAATTTCTAACAGTGGCGAAACCGATGATGTGAATAAGCTGATTCCCAGCCTGAAAAATTTCGGTAACAAAATTATTGCGATGACGGGCAATCCTTACTCCACACTTGGGCGAAATGCGGATGTGATTTTAAATATCGGCGTAGAGCGTGAGGCTTGCTTGAACAATCTTGCTCCAACCAGCTCGACGTTGGTTACTATGGCATTAGGTGATGCATTGGCGATTGCATTAATGAAAGCCCGTGATTTCCGCCCTGAAGATTTTGCCCGCTTCCACCCGGGTGGTAGCCTTGGTCGCCGCTTGCTCAACCGAGTGAGAGATGTAATGGTGCGAAACTTGCCGATTGCCGATCTCAATACCCCGTTTACTGAATGTTTATCTGTGATGAACGAAGGCAGAATGGGCGTTGCAGTCATTATGCACGAGGGAAAATTGGAAGGGATTATTACCGATGGTGATATTCGTCGGACTTTAGCCAAATACGGTGCGGAAAGCCTAAGCAAAACCGCAGAAGAAATTATGACTCACAATCCTAAAACGATTAATGATTCCGTATTCTTAGTCAAAGCGGAAGATTTAATGAAAGAGCTTAGAATTCACTCGCTTATTGCGGTTGATGATGAAGGCAAAGTAACAGGATTAATCGAATTTTCCAGTTAGTTTTTGGTTAAACCCTATAAACCCAAACCAGCGTGTTTGGGTTTTTTTATAGATTGAAGGGTAAACTACAATAATACAAACTGAGTAATACCTAAGATTTTTTATAGCCGATTAGTGTTTTACAAATTTTTGACTAATTTCTACCGTTTGTTTGTTCAATCTATTTGATTTTTGCAAGAAGTATACTTCTTAATGCTTCCTCTTGATAGAGGAAGCATTTCACAACTTAAATTCTGAGGTACATTACAATGTCTATGGAAACATTAAAAAAACAAATACTCGAGCTAATAGAAGAAAAATGTAGAGAAGATCTAAAAATAGATCCTACTCAACCTGTCGGCTACGATTTGCCGGCCTTACAAGTTGAATTAGATAAACTTAACGGGGTAGGGAGTACGCAATTTGCAACATTGGAAACTGTTTTAGTTGAGCTTCTTCAGGAAAAAAAGCTTTCGGAGCAGGCTCGTTCTTATATTTTAGTTGTTTATGATAATCGGAGAAAATTTTTATGATCATCAATCAGTTTAAAACATTCACTATAGCTTTAGCTCTACTGTTTTCATCTGTATTTAGTATGGCAGAGCAAGCACCATTTACAGTGCAAACTCAAAGATATTATTCCTCAACAAAAGTCATTATCCAATCTAAAACAGACAATTTATTGGTAGAAGATGTTTCTGTAAATAGAGGACAGTGTCGAATTGAGGTTTCTGCACCTCCAGTGGTTAGGACAGGGGAAAGCTATATGGATGCGATTAACAATCTAAAAGCTGGCTATCATGGGTCTGCACAAAAATCATTAGGTGCTTTCTATGATGAAAAGGTAGCAGAGAAAGATTTAGAAAGGGCTACAAACTTATTCCTAGAAAGACGAGAGTTGAAATTCTCCCAAGTTTTTACTCCAGTTGCAAATTGTAGACCAGAGGAAATCCTTGAGATTAGTGTTATTACCAATAAAGGTTCTTGGACCTTTGGTCAATAAAATCAAAATAGTATTAAGTGTAGCGTACTTTAAAAAATCTTGAAAACTCACCCATTAATTGCAGTTCACGCCAAAGGCAAAGTAACAAGATTAATCAAGTCTTTCAGTTAATTTTTTACTAAATCAATCAACCCAAACCAGCGTGTTTGGGTTTTTTAATGGGAAATAGGAAAAATGTGATCAAGATCACATTTTTAAATTACGCCTAAAAAAAATAATGTGATCTGGTTCACATTTTTGAGAGAAATATTTTTGTAACTTTTTAAAATGGTGCTATTTTGCACAGGATTTATTCAACCCTAATTTTCTCTCCTTTTCGAGGTTCTTATGTCTAATTTAAAAGTGAAAGTTCAAGGCTTTGGACGCTTTCTCTCTAATATGGTGATGCCAAACATCGGTGCATTTATTGCCTGGGGTTTCATCACTGCTCTCTTTATTCCAACAGGTTGGTTGCCGAATGAAACCTTCGCTAAACTGGTTGGTCCGATGATTACTTATTTGCTACCGCTTTTGATTGGTTACAGTGGTGGTAAATTAGTCGGTGGCGAACGTGGTGCGGTTGTGGGTGCAATCACCACAATGGGTATCATCGTGGGTTCTGAAATCCCGATGTTCTTAGGTGCAATGATTGTAGGTCCATTAGGCGGCTGGGCGATTAAAGCATTCGATAAAGCGATTGACGGTAAAGTGAAAAGCGGTTTTGAGATGTTGGTAAACAACTTCTCGGTCGGTATCATCGGTATGATTTTAGCGATGCTTTCATTTGCGTTCATCGGTGGTATTGTAACCCAAATTTCTGCGGCATTAGGTGCTGGCGTGGGTGCATTAGTTGAAGCAGGTTTATTACCATTAACGTCAATCATTGTTGAACCGGCGAAAATCCTATTCTTAAACAATGCGATCAACCACGGTGTATTCACCCCACTTGGCACAGCGCAAGCACAAGAAGTGGGTAAATCTATCCTGTTCTTAATCGAAGCGAATCCAGGTCCGGGTTTTGGTGTCTTACTTGCTTATATGTTCTTCGGTCGTGGTACAGCAAAACAAACGGCAGGTAGTGCGTCAATTATTCACTTCTTAGGTGGTATCCACGAAATTTACTTCCCGTATGTGTTAATGAGCCCACGTTTAATCTTAGCGGTAATCGCAGGTGGTGCAACAGGCGTTTTAACTAACTCATTATTAGGCGGTGGCTTAATCGCTCCGGCATCTCCGGGTTCTATTTTCGCAATCCTTGCGATGACTGCACCGGGTGCACATTTTGCGGTAATTGCTTCTGCAGTGCTTTCTTGTGCGGTAACTTTTGCGATTGCTTCCGTATTACTTAAAACACAAAAAACTGATGCTTCATTAGAAGATGCACAAGCACAAACCCAGGCAATGAAAGCAGAGAGCAAAGGTGTTGCGGTAGCTGCGGTAAACGGCAATATCCGTAAAATCTATGTAGCGTGCGATGCCGGTATGGGCTCAAGTGCGATGGGTGCAAGTATGTTACGTAAAAAAGTACAAGCAGCCGGCTTAAACATTGAAGTACAAAACTTAGCGATTAACGATTTACCGAAAGATGCACAGTTGGTTATCACTCACAAAGACTTGACTGCTCGTGCACAACAACGTGTTGCATCAGCTCAACACTTATCTTTAACCAATTTCTTAGACAGTGCGTTCTACGATAGCTTAGTATCGAAATTAAGCAATGAAATTGCTCCGCAAGCGGTTCAAAATTCACAAAATTTTGCAAATCCGGTTGTGGTTGACGGAGCACAAGAAGAAGGCTTAAAACTTCAAGCATCGCAAGTGTTCTTAGGTTTAACGGCAAACAGCAAAGAAGAAGCTATCCGCTTTGCTGGCGAACAATTAGTGAAAGCAGGCTTTGTGCAACCAAGCTATGTTGATGCAATGTTCGCTCGTGAACAACTGGTTTCAACTTACTTAGGTGAAGGCTTAGCTGTTCCACACGGTACAGCGGATGCGAAAGATAGCGTACTCAAAACCGGTATCGTCGTTTGTCAATATCCGAACGGTGTTCGCTTCACCGATGAAGAAGATGGTGTAGCGAAATTAGTGGTAGGTATTGCAGCAAAAGGCAATGACCACATTCAGATTTTAAGTGCGATTACCAACGCTTTAGATGATGAACAAGCAATGCAAACTTTAACGCAAACTCAAAATGTAGATGAAGTATTAGCGTTATTGGCTAAATAATATTATGGGGCGACTTTCGCCCCTTTGTCTTTATATTAATTTTTTCGGAGAACAAATTATGAACGCACTCCATTTCGGTGCAGGCAATATCGGACGTGGCTTTATCGGTAAATTATTGGCAGATAGCGGCGTGTTCGTTACTTTTGCTGATATTAACCAAACTCAAATTGACCAAATCAACCAAAACAAACAGTATGGCGTGAAAATTGTGGGCGATGCCAGCCGTGTTGAAATGGTTAAAAATATTGCGGCGATCAATTCTAAAGATGAAGCGGCAGTGATTGAACAAGTTAAAACAGTTGATTTAATTACCACTGCCGTTGGTCCAAACGTATTAGGCTTTATCGCCCCACTTTTTGCAAAAGCACTAGTGGCTCGTGTGGAAAGCGGTAATACTCAACCGTTAAACATTATTGCCTGTGAAAATATGGTGCGTGGTACAACGTTCTTTAAAGGCAAAATTTTTGAAAACTTAACTGCTGAGCAACAAGCAGAAGTGGAAAAATTGGTCGGTTTTGTGGATTCTGCGGTAGATAGAATTGTGCCACCGGCAGAGCTAAACGAAAACGATCCGCTTGAAGTAACGGTTGAAGAATTTAGTGAATGGATTGTGGATAAAACTCAATTTAAAGGCTTAATTCCAGATATTAAAGGAATGGAATTAACCGATAACCTAATGGCATTTGTGGAGCGTAAATTATTTACGCTTAACACAGGGCATTTAATTTGTGCTTATTTAGGCAAACAAGCTGGTGTGCAATGGATCAAAGAAGCGATTGCAATTGATGAAATCAAAGCCCAAGTTAAAGCCACAATGGAAGAGAGCGGTGCGGTGCTAATTAAGCGTTACGGCTTCGATGCACAAGCTCACGCTGCCTACATCGAGAAAATTCTTAAACGTTTCGCCAACCCATACTTAAACGATGATGTAAACCGTGTCGGTCGTGAGCCAATTCGCAAACTCAGCCCGAATGACCGTTTAATTAAGCCACTTTCAGGCACATTAGAATATGGTTTACCACATAGCAACTTAGTGAATGGCGTGGTAATGGCGTTGCAATATCGTAACGAAGAAGACCCACAAGCGGTCGAATTGAGCCAATTTATTGCAAATCACGGTGTAGCCGCAGCAGTTGAGAAATACACCGGTTTAACCGACCAAGCGGTGATTGCGAAGATTGTTGGGTTATATCAGTAAGTCTGGATATTGTGGACTACATCGACAAACTAAGTGAGGAAGCTACGTTACGGGGCTTTCTCGCCACCGCAAATCAGCTGTTCACCAATGCGGTGGAACAGTTGATTGAGCGGGTGTTTCGCAAAACGGATTTTGCATTAAAATCAGTGGTGGATTCCTTGTTTGAACATCAAGGTCCACTCGCTGATCTTTCTGTTCGCTTAAAAGTTTTACTCGGCTTAGGTGTGATTTCGCCTAAAGTGTTTGAAGATATTTCGCTTTTTCTTGAAGTGAAATCCCATTTAAGCGAAGAGGAAGAAGACTTCTCCTTCTCCCACCCTGCGGTGGTGCAATTTGCCAAAGATTTAAACCACGTCGATTTTTTGCCGATTAATGAATTGCTGAATGTAAAAGCAACAAACGGTAATAAAGATTCAATGTTGTTTCAAATGCAGCAAATGCGGTTAGAAAAGATCGTGCGTTCCAGCTTGATTTTGGCGGTTACTGAAATTGATGAACAGTTAAATGTGGAAAGCCCGTTATAATCGTTAGGGACGCACTCTGTGCGTCCATTTACAAGCGGTTAGATTTTGCTGAAATTTTACAAATATAAATTAATAGATGCACGCAGTGTATCCACCTAAATTCCTTCTCTTTTTGATCTTCTCGACTTTTTTATTTCCCTAAAGCGGTGTAATCTATCTCTAACTATTTTGGAGGATAAGACTATGCAATCGCTTCTTGCTTTCGTACCTGATTTTTTACAGCAGCCGCTCTTTTGGGTAATGGCTCTCCTTGTGTTTGCCATTTGGCAATTTATCCAAAACAAACTGCGGATGGATGTTGTCGCTTTAATCGTAATGCTCTTTTTTAGCCTAACGGGCATTTTGTCGGTAAAAGAGGTATTAGCTGGGTTAAGCGATCCAAATGTAGTGCTGATTGCTCTCCTTTTTATTGTGGGCGAAGCCTTAGTGCGAACAGGGGTAGCAAATCAAGTAAGCGATTGGCTAATGCGTGTTTCGGGAGCAAGTGAAACAAAGGTATTAGTGCTATTAATGCTCTCAATTGCCGGGCTTGGCTCTTTTATGAGTTCTACGGGCATTGTGGCGATTTTTATTCCTGTGGTATTAGCGATTTGTGCTGGTATGGGGATTTCCCCCCGCCGTTTAATGATGCCGCTGAGTGTTGCAGGTTTGATCAGCGGTATGATGACCCTAATTGCCACGCCTCCCAATCTTGTTGCTCATTCCGAATTAGTAAAATCGGGCTTTGAAGGCTTTAGTTTCTTTAGCTTTACGCCGATTGGCTTAATCATTTTAGTGCTAGGTATCGGCTATATGCTGGTTGCCCGCCGTTGGTTAGATAATGGTGAACAGCGTGAGGAGCTAAACTCAGCTAAACATTTTTCGATGTCTCACTTAATTGAAGAATACCAACTACGTGGCAGAGCCAAAATGCTATTAGTTGAGCCTGATTCTATCTGTGTCGGCAAAACCATTGGACAACTGGATTTACGCATTGTGCACGGTTTGAACATTGTCGCCATTCAACGTAATAAACATTTCAGAACCATCACGATAAATGCTTCTGTCAATGAAGTGTTTCAGCCCAAAGATATTTTGTTACTTGATACTGCCTTAGACGATGAAGCCTATCAACAACGTTGCGAGGAGCTTAAGCTTCGCCCGATTGAACTAAAGGGCGAGTTTTTCTCGACCCATTATCGCTCGGTAGGTATGGCGGAAATTTCAGTAATGCCTGAGGCTGAATGTATCGGCAAAACCATTCGAGAGTTAAAGTTTCGCTCAAGATATCATTTAAGCATTGTCGGTTTAAAACGGGGTGGTGAAATCATACAAGATGAATTGCTTGATACGCCGTTGAGATTTGGGGATTTGTTATTAGTAATGGGGGTTTGGCAGCAAATTCACCGAATGGATGGCGATCACCGTGATTTCTTCTTACTGCGAGCCCCGGCAGAAAGCAAAAATGCACCGCCGGCTCTAAGCCAAGCACCGCACGCTCTTTTTTCTGTATTCACAATGGTGGTACTGATGATTACAGGCATTGTACCGAATGTAATGGCGGCACTGATTGCTTGTTTGATGCTAGGTAAATTCCGCTGTGTTGATGTAAAAAGTGCCTATGATTCCATTCATATGCCAAGCATTATTTTAATTGTGGGTATGATGCCGTTTTCTATCGCCTTACAAAAAACAGGTGGGGTAGATTTAACCGTCCGCCTTTTACTTGATGTGATGCAGGGTTTAGATGTGCATTTTGTCTTGATTGTATTATTTGTTTTTACGGCAATTCTAAGTGCGTTTATTTCCAACACCGCAACGGCGATTTTGGTGATGCCGATTGCGATTGCTATCGCTAACCAATTAGGCTACTCAGCTGCTCCGTTTGCAATGATTGTAGCGGTTTCCGCTTCTGCTGCCTTTATGACACCGGTTTCCTCACCGGTAAACACAATGGTGCTTGCCCCGGCTGGTTATAAATTTGTGGATTTCGTCAAAGTCGGTGTACCGTTTACGGTGCTGGTGATGCTGGTTTCGGTATTTGTGATTCCTCTGCTTTTCCCACTCTAATTTCTTTCAATACAAGCGGTTATTTTTTTGTAAATTTTTACAAAAAAATGACCGCTTGCTTGCCTTCTCAAAAGTGTGATCTACCTCTCAAATTTACAAAAATATTTATAACTATTTGATTTTAAATAATTTTTATATTTTTGCTTTGATTGACTTTAAACTGCCTTAAGAGTACCTTATGAAACGTAATTTTACTATTTGAAATTTTAACTTTTAGAGGTATCCAAAATGACTATTCGAGTGTCTTATGACGATTTAAAAGCTCAATTTAAACGTGTTTTACTTTCCCGTAACGTGCGTGAAGAAATTGCGGAAGAGTGTGCAACCGTATTTGCTGATACAACCCAAGCTGGTGCGTATTCACACGGGGTAAACCGTTTCCCACGTTTTATTCAACAGTTAGAGAACGGTGATGTGATTCCTGAAGCCGAGCCGACGAAGGTATTATCATTAGGTGCAATCGAGCAGTGGGACGCCCACCAAGCCATCGGTAACTTAACTGCGAAAAAAATGATGGACAGAGCGATGGAACTTGCATCACAAAACGGTATCGGTGTGGTGGCATTGCGTAACGCAAACCACTGGATGCGTGGCGGTTCTTACGGCTGGCAAGCGGCAGAAAAAGGCTACATCGGTATCTGCTGGACGAACGCCTTAGCGGTAATGCCACCTTGGGGTGCAAAAGAGTGCCGTGTAGGTACAAACCCGCTTATCATCGCCGTGCCAACTACCCCAATCACAATGGTAGATATGTCTTGTTCAATGTACTCTTACGGAATGTTAGAAGTTCACCGTTTAGCCGGTCGTCAAACCTTCGTAGATGCCGGTTTTGATGATGAAGGCAACCCAACCCGTGATCCGGCAACTGTGGAGAAAAACCGCCGCTTAATGCCAATGGGCTTCTGGAAAGGTTCAGGCTTATCTATTGTGTTAGATATGATCGCAACATTGCTTTCTAACGGTGAATCAACCGCAGCAGTAACAGAAGATAAAGACGATGAATACTGTGTATCTCAAGTTTACATTGCGATTGAAGTTGATCGCTTAATTGACGGCAAAACTAAAGACGAAAAACTTAACCGTATTATGGATTATGTTCGCACCGCAGAGCGTGCAGACCCGGATGTTGCCGTTCGCTTACCGGGGCACGAGTTCACGCAAATTCTTGCCGACAACAAAGCCAACGGCATTCCGGTAGATGATACCGTGTGGGCGAAATTGCAATCGCTGTAATATTTTAGAGCAGAGGCGGAGCCTCTGGGTAATGAGTAACCCCACACGGCTCGTGTGGGGGTAAAACAGAACGGAGCAACAAATGTTTTTCGGTCATATTTCAAATTACAACCCTGCTCAATATCCAAAAGCGATTCAATTTGCCTTGGATTATTTAAAAAATACCGATTTTGATGCGATGGAAGCCGGCGTTTACGAACTCAAAGGGCGTGATATTTACGTTCAAGTGTTAGATCTTGAAACGAAAGAAAAATCTGCTTATCAGCCGGAAGTGCATCGAAATTATTTAGACGTGCAATATTTACACAAAGGTGTGGAATTAATGGCGGCATCCATTGATTTAGGCAATAACCCTGTTGCGGTGGAATATAACCCTGAGCGTGATATTCAATTTTATGCATCGGTGCAAAATGAAAATGAATTCCGCTGTGAGGCTGGCAACTTTGCGGTGTTCTTCCCTGAGGATACACACCGAACAGCCATTTTTGCAGGAGAAGCAAAAATCCGCAAAGTGGTGGTAAAAATTAAAATGAGTGAAATTTGAGGTAGTTTATGAAAGCTTTTGCTCAATTAGTTGGAAAAGCATTAGAGGCATTGGTGGTAATTATTTTATCCGCTATGTCTATCTTGGTTTTCCTCAATGTCGTATTACGTTACGGCTTTAATAGCAGTATTAACGTTACAGAAGAAGTTTCACGTTATATGTTTGTATGGCTTGCTTTCTTAGGTGCAGTATTGGCGTTTAGTGAAAACCAGCACGTTAGAGTAACAATGCTGACAGACAAATTATCGCCGGTTGGTAGAAATATTTTAAGTGTGTTTACTGATTTAGCGATGTTGTTCTGCTGCTACTTAATTGTAGATGGTAGTTGGATTCAATTTAATCTTAACTTGAATAACTTTGCCCCAATTTCGGGCTTACCGCAAGGAATTACTTTCCTTGCAAGCACGGTGGCAGGTGTATTAATCGGTATCTTAATTGTTGTACGCATTGTTGCAACCATTGGCGTAATTGCGAAAGGAGAAAGTAAATGACTGTTGTAATTTTTCTTTCCGTATTACTTGGCTCGATTTTATTAGGCATTCCGGTTGCCTTTGCACTTTTAGTCTGCGGCGTGGCTTTAATGCTGCACTTAGATCTGTTTGATGCTCAAATCCTTGCTCAACAAATCGTCAGTGGTGCAGACAGTTTCTCGTTAATGGCGATTCCGTTCTTCATCCTTGCCGGTGAAATTATGAACGAAGGTGGTTTGTCTAAACGCATTATCGACTTACCGATGAAGTTAGTGGGGCACAAACGGGGTGGCTTGGGCTTCGTGGCAATTTTAGCCGCAATGATTATGGCGAGCCTCTCGGGTTCAGCAGTTGCAGACACAGCAGCGGTGGCGGCAATGTTGTTACCGATGATGAAAACCACCGGTTATCCGATTGATAAATCTGCGGGCTTAATCGGCACGGCAGGAATTATCGCCCCGATCATTCCGCCGAGTATTCCGTTTATTGTTTTCGGTGTGGCAAGTGGCGTATCCATTACTAAACTGTTCTTAGCCGGTATCTTCCCGGGCATTATGATGGGTATCTGCTTAGCTGCTCTTTGGTGGTGGCAGGCAAAACGTTTAGATTTAATGACCTTCTCCAAAGCGACCAAAGAAGAACTTTGCATCTCCTTTAAAAACAGTATTTGGGCGTTATTACTTCCAGTGATTATTATCGGCGGTTTCCGCTCAGGAATGTTCACCCCAACTGAAGCCGGTGCAGTGGCGACATTCTATGCGTTGATTGTTTCACTGTTCGTTTACCGTGAAATGAAGTTCAAAGACTTATACAAAGTGGTATTAGCCGCAGCAAAAACGACCGCAGTGGTAATGTTCTTGGTAGCAGCGGCAAACGTAACCGGCTGGTTAATCACGGTGGCAGAGTTACCGACAATGCTCACCGAATTATTAGAGCCGTTAATTGAAAGCCCAACCACCCTATTATTGGTGATTATGCTTGCGGTATTTATTATCGGTATGGTAATGGACTTAACCCCAACCGTATTAATTCTAACCCCTGTATTAATGCCGTTAGTGGAAGAAGCGGGTATCGACCCAGTTTACTTCGGTGTGTTATTCATCTTAAATACCTCAATCGGCTTAATTACCCCACCGGTGGGCAACGTGTTAAACGTGATTACCGGTGTGTCAAAATTACCGTTTGACCAAGCAGCGAAAGGCGTTTTCCCTTACTTAATGATGATGATCGCATTGTTGTTACTCTTTGTTTTCTTCCCATCATTAGTACTCGTGCCATTGAGCTGGATGCAGTAAAAATTTAACCCACAAGCGGTGGGATTTGGTAAAAAATTTACAAAATCTAACCGCTTGCACCCACAATTTGTTTATCACAGGAGAACCCTATGAAACTTTTTAACTTAAAAACTTTAGCCGCATTAGTTGCAGGTGTAGCCGTAATGAGTTCTTCAGCAATGGCTGAAACTTCACTACGTTTCGGTTATGAAGCCCCACGCTCAGATAGCCAACACATCGCAGCGAAAAAATTCGATGAGTTATTAGCTGAAAAAACCAAAGGTGAAATCAAATTAAAATTATTCCCGGACAGCACCCTAGGTAATGCACAAACGATGATCAGTGGCGTGCGTGGCGGTACTATTGATATCGAAATGTCAGGTTCACCAAACTTCACCGGCTTAGAGCCAAAATTAAACGTAATCGACATTCCGTTTATCTTCAAAGATCGTGAACACGTTTACAAAGTGTTAGACGGTGAAATCGGTCAAGGTTTATTAAAAGATTTAGAAGCTCAAGGCTTAAAAGGCTTAGCGTTCTGGGATGTTGGTTTCCGTGCGTTCTCTAACTCAAAACACCCGGTAAACAAACCGGAAGATATTAAAGGCTTAAAAGTACGTACTAACCAAAACCCAATGTACATTCAAGCGTTTAACTTATTAGGCGGAAACCCGGTACCAATGCCGTTATCTGAGCTTTACACCGCGTTAGAAACCCGTGCGGTAGATGCACAAGAGCATCCAATCGGTATTTTCTGGTCGGCAAAATTATATGAAGTACAAAAACACTTAAGCTTAACCAACCACGGCTACACCCCGTTAATTGTGGTAATGAACAAAGCAAAATTTGATGGCTTAGTACCTGAACTGCAAACGGCATTATTAGAAGCTGCGAAAGAAGCGGGTCAGTTCCAACGTGATCTCAACGTGAAAAACGAACAAGAGATCATCGAGAAATTACGCAAAGCGGGTATCGAAGTAATCGAAAAAGTGGATAACGCACCGTTCAAAGCAGTAATTGAAGCAGAAGTACGTAAAGCTTTCGTTGAAAAACACGGCGATGAATTATTGAAAAAAGTGGATGCTTTAGCAAAATAATATAAGCTAAAGTAAGTCTCTTAACATAATAACTTCGCATTAAAACCGACAAGCGGTAAGAAATTGCAAATTTTTTGCGAAATCCAACCGCTTGTTGTTCTTCTTCAGGTTGTAAGGAAAATATGATGAATTACACACTCGGCATTGACTGCGGCGGCACTTTTATCAAAGCTGCACTTTTTGACAATCAAGGCAATATTCAAGCACTTCATCGTGAAAATGTATCTGTAATTAGCGAAACAGCAGGCTACGCAGAACGTGATATGCAACAGCTTTGGGCGATTTGTGCGGAAGTGGTGCGTTTAACGATCGAAAAAAGTGGCGTAAACCCAAGCGATATCAAAGGTGTTGGCATTTCCGCTCAAGGTAAAGGGGCATTTTTGCTCGATAAAAACAAGCAACCGCTTGGGCGTGCCATTCTTTCTTCCGACCAACGTTCTTTAGAGATTGTGAAACAGTGGCAAGCTGAGGGAATTCCACAGAAACTTTACCCCATCACTCGCCAAACGCTGTGGACAGGTCATCCAGTTTCCATTTTGAAATGGATACAGAAAAATCAACCCGAACGTTATGCACAAATCGGCTCAGTGCTGATGTCGCACGATTATTTGCGTTTTTGCCTAACCGGCGAGCTGCATTGTGAGGAAACCAATATTTCTGAAAGTAATCTCTACAATATGGCGAAGGGCGAATACGATCAAAGTTTAGCTGATTTGCTCGGTATGCCTGATGTGTTAGAAAAAGTACCGCCGGTGATTGAGCCGAATAAAATTGCAGGTTATGTAACTGAAGAGGCGGCAAAATTAACAGGTTTAGCCGTAGGTACGCCTGTTGTTGGTGGTTTATTTGATGTGGTTTCAACGGCTCGCTGTGCAGGTTTAGATGATGAAACAAAGCTCAACGTGGTACTAGGGACTTGGTCGGTGGTAAGTGGTATTACTGATAATATCGATTTAAGCCAAGAATTACCATTTGTTTATGGGCGTTATGCTGAAGCAGGTAAATTTATTGTGCACGAGGCAAGCCCGACATCGGCAGGCAATTTGGAATGGTTTGTTAAACAATGGAGCAATTTAAGCTACCAAGAAATTAATGAGGGCATTGCCGCATTACCGCCGGCAGGCAGTTCGGTGTTGTTTGTACCGTTCCTTTACGGCTCAAATGCAGGTTTGGGTATGCAGGCAAGTTTCTACGGAATGCAGTCTTACCATACGCAAATGCACTTGCTACAAGCAATTTATGAAGGGGTACTGTTTAGCTTAATGACGCACTTAAACCGTATGTTTATTCGCTTCCCACAAACTAATGTGCTACGAGTTACAGGCGGACCGGTGAAATCAACAGTCTGGATGCAAATGTTGGCGGATTTAACAGGAATGAGGCTCGAAGTACCACAAGTGGAAGAAACAGGCTGCTTAGGTGCGGCATTGATGGCTATGCAAGGTGTTGGGTTGGATATTAGTCAAGTACAAGCCCTAAATGCAGAAATGCAAGTGTTTGAGCCAAATGTTGAAAATTACTCAGCATATCAGACGAAATATCAGCGTTATCAAAAACTAACTGAGGCACTTAAAGCGATGATTTAACGGACTTTAAACACGTTTTACAAGCGGTCATATTTTGTAAAAAAATTGCAAATTATGACCGCTTTTGGTTTATAAATTATAGGGATAACGAAGAATTGATTTATTATAGAAATTACCGTTAATATGTGTTTTATGTAAATGATATTGGCGATAACCTTTAAATACTTCCTCATTTGGTAGTTGTGGGTTCACCCAAAAAGTATCTAATGATTGCTGATCCGTTAATCCTTCAAAATCGTAATTTGCTCGCCCTAAGGTTTTTACCGGCATATTATGTAATAAACCTGAAAGCCCGCTTGTTGAATTTAATGTAACCATACCTTTCCCTTTTCTTAAGAAAACAGGTAAAGGTACATCGTGAATATAAAAAACTTTATTGTTTAGATGAGGGTATTTTTCTAAAAATTCATAAATTACAATTTTATAATCGATAAACCCTCTATCCATTGGATGATGTTTGATAATTAAATTTAAATGTGAGGGAGCAAATTTTGCAAAAGAAGTTAATACTTCTCGTAAAAAAATCTCAACACTTTTTTGATCGCTATGTACTCTTACTTGTGTGTCATCGTAAACTTGTAGTGGTACAATAAAAAAATTGCCGAATTCACCATTTTCTACTCTTTTTGCAAAGCCACTATCATATAACCAATAACATAGTCTTTTTATGATAGATTTTGACCATAAATTAAGATAATACCTTAAATTGATAAAACGATGATGTTGATATTTAGGATATTCTTTACGCGTCTCATAGGCTTTTAAATAATAAGAGATAGCTCTCTTTGCCATATATTTAAAGCCTTTTGAAACTTTTTCAGGTTCAGGGGAATCTAGTTTTGAATATTCTAAAAAGAAAGATTGATTTCTCGGCAGTGGAGAAAATGCATTTACACCCCATTTTTCGAGAGTAATATATTCGGGGCGGAAATAACCTTCTTCAAATGCCCAGAAAATAATATCTAAATTTGAGCAAACATTTTTAGCTATCTTATGGTAATAACGATTATCGCCAAAACATAAGATATTATCTATTTTATTTTTCTGGCAAAAATTAACTAAGAAATTTTCAAAATTTTCTAAACTATCACGATAAGCAAAAGTGTTTGATCTATCATTCGGATAAAAATATTCATCACCACCATTGAAGTTTAATTTAAAGACTGTTTTTTGTTCTTTTTCTAGCCAATTTGCAAAATCTGTGAAAAAATATCCTATCGGACCTTGTAATAACAAAATCCGTTGGCTATTTTTAATTAATTCATCTAAATAATGTTCCATTCAGAGACCTTCGCTAAATTTAATTAATGCTGTGAAGTTTGACTAAAAACTCGATAAAGTTGTTTTAACTTTCCATATTGTTTACTTATCCAAGAACGCTTAATACCGTGATTAGATAATTGTTGCTTCTGTTGCATTAATAAATTAATGGCTTGATTGGCATCAATAAATTTACCCTGAATGGGGTCAATATAAAGCGGATAATAAATTAATGTTGCTGCAATTAATTGTGATAATGTAAGTGTTTTATTACGGCGTTCTATTTGTAATAAATCTTCCGTTAGCCCCCAACCAGCATAGAAGGGTATTCCATAACAATGCACTTTTTTACCTCTTAATAATGCTTCGAAACCAGCTAGAGAAGTCATTGTGTGCACTTCATCCACTTTTAAAATACAATCTAAAATATTCACATTATCGACAATAAGATCAGCAAAATAGAGAGCTTCCATCTTTGGAATATTGCCAATTCGATTTCCACTAACTACATCAGGATGCGGTTTATAAACAATATAGGCTGTAGGGTTTAGCTCTCTGACTTTTTTTAATAAATCCAGATTTTTCTTAATTTGTGGAGAACCTGATTTAATTGAAGCATCATCTTCAACCTGCCCCGGCACTAAAATAATTTTTTTGCCTTGAGCATTAAAATCGACATCGCCACTACCTACATTGTATTTTCCAATATGGCTTGCAACTAACTTTTGTCTTAGAGCTTCAGCATTAGACAAATCATTATCAGAAAAATGTTCTGCCTTTAATAAAATTTGTTCTAATCGGGAAGTAGTTTCCGCATTAAAATAAATGCCTAAATCGTCAACCACTAATGAAAGTGGAGCAACTAAATTTGCTCCTAGCCCAACAGAACGAATAAAACCATCTTCCATTCTTAGTAACGGAATATTATTTTGTTTCGCAAATTGTAGAATTTCAGGTTTACCATTACTCCAAACAAGAATTTTTGCATTCTCTGCAAGCGGTCGTTTTTCTAAAGAATTTAACGAACGTACAAAATGCAATTTACATTGTGGTAGGTTAAAAAATGGCTTAATGACTGCCTGTTTCCATAAAGACATTCCAACACAATAAAGATTTCCGCTTAAACGTTGATTCAATATTTTTACTTTATGCAAATAATCAATCACATCAAAAATTGAACCACTCTCGCCAGTATTTGGATTAATATAACGGCTATAATTAAAATAAGCAGCATAAAAAAGCTGAAGTAATGAACGTTTTACCCTTCTATTTTGCTGAAAAAGTGATTGAACATTCTCATTTCGATCATCCGTTATCCCCCAACCGGCAAACCAGGGCACGCCGAAAGTAATCACTTTTTTGCCTAATAACAATGCTTCAAACCCCATTTGAGAAGTTACGCAATAAACTTTCTCACACCATTTAATTAGACTTGCCGGGTTTACATCTTCGGTAATAATCCGTACTTTATCGGTATATTGGGGTAAATCAGTTAGATAGCCTTTTTTCTTACCACTTAACACATCTGGATGGGTTTTTACCCAAATTTGAGCATCAGGATTTTCAGTTATTGCGGATTCTAACATCTTATTAAAATCAGCTTCGCTCGCTTGCCCATATTTCACTGCCATATCGCCAAAGGTTTGGTCGATAACTAACACAATCTTACTCTCTGGAGGGACTTGCTCGCAGAAATCTAATGCGTGATTATATTTTGACAGTTGGTAAGTTAAAATTTGAGATAAAGCTTTCTCCGCATTTTTTATTTTAGCTTCATCTTGCAAAGGTTGCTCTAGTAATAGATTTTCTAGACGAGATGGACGAGTCGTATCGTAATATATTCCTACATCATCATACACAAGAGAAAATGGTGGATAGCCTTTTACACCCAAACCTAATGAGCGAAGAAAGCCGTCTTCTAATGATACAAAGGGCAAGTTGTGCTTAACTGCATAAGCACGAGCTTTTCGAGTAGAAGGGCGAAGCCCCCAACCAATCACCTGATCTATCAAGATTCTATGCGGAATAGCTCTCTTCAAATAAGAAGCAAAAATCATTCTGCAATCTGGTAAAAAGCTATTCAAGTTCGGGATATTGAGAATTCCTTTTGAGAAAATCAGTGAATTAATCATCATTCTATAGTTTTTATTTAGGATTTCTGCAAATGCTCTGCAGTATTTCTGCAAGTTCTCTGCAGTATTTCTGC
>NZ_JBAJJM010000012.1:0-150515 GCF_036880405.1 Mannheimia indoligenes
CAGTATTTCTGCAAATTCTTTATTGAACAAGAACCCAAAGCGATTTTTTTGTAGTGCCTATATTCTTGATAATATTATTTCGGCGTAATTTTGTTAATAAATTTGCTATTTTCTTATCTTTTTGCAGAATATCTAATTCATTACTTAACTTGCTTTCTAATAAATGATTGATAGTTGAACGATCTGCAGTGCTGAATTGGGTTAAATATTCCACAATTAATTTAGTATAAAAATCATCATCTTGTGTTTTAGTATGTATATATTTTACTTTATCTTCTAGAGGATAAGATCTTTGTACTACTGATGAAACTCTATAGTTAGGCTTACGCCCCTCAATAAACCCTTGTTTTCTTAACTGTGTTGCAGACTCCTTTGTTATTGGTAGATTTTTTTGCACCCTATCCAAAGCACAAATATCTGTAAATGAAATATTCGAATTATTAATAAGTTGGCTAGTATAAGCCTCATTCATAATATCACCATATAACGTGAGTATTACAGTATTGCTTTGTTCAAGGTTGTAATCAGGCAAAGGTAGATATCGTTGAGCTTGTTTCCGATGCATTTCGTAAATACCATATCCCATAGTATCAATCATATTTAATTGCACCATTGCTTGTGCAAGAAATGTATTGCGATATTGTTTCGGAGTTTTAGAGCCATTTATATAGTCTTCCGGTTTCCCTTCAGAAAAGGATCCTATATTTTCAAAAATAAGTTTATCTGATTTTTCAGTAACAATGATACGAGCATTTAATAAATAATCTTGGTGAGCTATGCAATTATGTAGAGCCTCTAAAACGATTTTCTGATCATATTTAGAGATTTCTCTTGCCATTAAAGAGTCATTCTCCAATAAACGAATCTGAAAATTGCGAATTTTTCTGTACAGCTCTGTTGTAGTTAATAAAAAAGGAATTGAAAAATGCTCGTAAGCTCTTTCATCTTTTGTTTCTAATTTCCAAGTCATTTGAGCTGGGTGAGGAGAAAGTAAAAATGAAGATTCGCTTTTCCCAAGTAGAAGCATTGTTGTTCGAGTAATTTTACCATCTTGGGTTAGTTTAGCTTTATCTAAAAAAGTTGAAATATCCCAATTCTCTACTTCATCAGCAGAAAATCGGTTTGCATATTTTTCAATAAATGCACTCTTTGCAACTTTAATAGCTTTTGCATCTAAATCTTCTAAAGTTGCATTAGGGATAATCTGAGCAGACCAATCTTCTACTATACGAAGTTGATCTAATTTATTCATCGTTAGAGGAACTAAGCTCTCACCTGAACGACTATAGAAATGCCCTTTCCAAGCTAGAGGCATTCCCAAAGGTGTTGCCGGTATCTCGAATAAAACAACTCTTTTTCCATCATAGTCATTGATTTCATAAATATGTCGGAAAGTCATTGCAGGATCAGTATTCTTCTGAATCTGAAGTTTCAACTTATTGAGGTTAAGGTTCTCATTATTATCTGAACGATAATTTGTACCAACCACCTTTTTAGTTTTATTATTTACGCCAAAGACTAACCAAGCAGAGTTTCTATTATTCAGCCTTGCTTCATTTGATAATGCTGAAAAATATTCACCTATACTGTCGGTGCTATATGTGTTATCAGCTTGCTTAAATTCAATAATTTCATTTTCCCAAGTGGAAATAAAATTATTTAAAAGTTGTTTTAGTTCATATTCAGACATAATAATAAATAATAAGAGAAAAGAGTAATATTTAACTTGTCTAAGTTAGGCTGTTCCTAAGCCAAATCTATTTAAAATTAAATATTCCTTTTTGTTACTCATATATAAGAATAAACTATTACATAAATCTTCTAAAGATGGAGCCTCTATCTTCATTATAATAGAAAGCAATATATTTTGTTCTTCCGGTAGAGTGCTTTTTAAGTCCGGATCCTTTTCTGCGTTTTGATACAGTTTATTAACTAATTTTTCTGCATTTGCTTTTTTAGTTACATCTGACATAAAAGGAAAAATTGTACCATGTATTGGGCTTGGAATTGAATGTAAAGTAATATTATTACTAGATAATTTCAATGCTTCTTCACGGTCTGTTTTATGATCACTTGGATATATAATCAAGCCTTCCAGTGTGCTATCTTTTAAGAAATCAGCCAGATTTCCATATTTTTCTGCACATTTTTTCATTGCAGGATTACGTTCTAAACCCAGGTAAAATTTCTGATAAGATGGGAATCCTAAGTTTTCATTAAATGGGTAAAGTTGAGTTTGAGGGCTAAAAGCCAGCGAAAAAATATTAATATTTCTGTTATTTAGCACTCTCTTCAATAAATCTGCCCAAAGAATAGATGCAAAACCAGCCTTACTACTTCCTAACAAAATAATATTTTTTACTTTTATATTTTGAAGAAACTTTGCGATTAGCTTACAAGTACTTCCGGGGTTGAGAAGATAGTAATTAGGTTGAGTACTAATAATACAAAGTTTCTTAGCATTCATTTCTCTGTTATATAGAAAAAACGATGAAGTAGGTGAAAATGTAATTATTAAATTCTCAGAGCAATCATCAAAAAATGCAAACTCGTAGCAGCCTTCGCTAAGTTCATTAAGTTCTTTAAGGTTCATTCATCCTCCTAAAAATAATTCATTATAATTAAAATTTGCTCTATAGAGTATAAAACAAATTGCTAGATATGTATCTATCGTTTTTTATTCTTTAATTTTTTTATAATTGCAGAGTCTAAGAAAAATAGCTTTGGTGATCGAAGTAATTTCCTAAATTTAGGATAAACTCCTCTTTTATGTTTTTCTTGCACTTTATAATTTAAAGGTAATATTAATCTTGGTTCATAAACCAGCTCGTCAATAATATTATTTAATATATAATCTCTATTCAGACTAAAACTTAGTTGTTTATCAAACCAATCCTTCTGTGGGATTTTTGATAAATCATTTAAATTATCTAATTCGTTAAAATAGGTCAGCAAACCACTTTGCAAAAAAGGATGGTTATAAAAACTTTCTCTAATGCCTAAATCTTTAATAATATAAGTAGAAATACCATAATAAATTGCTTCTAAGGCAGAAGTTGAAGAAAAAGATATACAAGCATCCATTTCCTTCAAAGCAACTTCAATGGAGTCGTTAAATAAGTTAAAATTTGATGGTATATTCTTTTTATTTTTTAGTAAATGAGCGTATGGATATTGCTCTTTATGAACAGTTATTTCACTCCCATATAAACGAGTTTTTAAGAAAATACGATAATCCGGGTTATTTCTGGCTAAATTTAGTAGTTTTTCTAATACATACTCTCGTTCAGTTTTTAGTTCTGGAATTTTTACCTGATCAATAAAAAAAATATTTTTACCACTTCCCTCGTTGCGTTGAAAATTTAAATCAAGATTAATTAGTCCGTAATTTAATATAGTGGTTTTTAAACCATATTCAGATGCAATAGATTGAGCAATATCTCTGTCAAACTCATTATTTACCAGCAGAATATCTGCATTAATACGAGCTGATATACTTTCAGCATTGCCAAAAATAACACCTGAGAAACAAGTAATAATCAGAGGTCTATTTTTTAAGGAATACAAACGTGTAATTAGTTTCTGTGAAGCAATATTTCCTAATGCTACAATAACTATATCATATTCTGAAAAATCTGAATTATTCAGTGTTTGATAATCAAAGACACGGTAGTTATTTGCTCCACTTTCAACTAATTGACGAACAGAGAGTTGATTCTTTTTTACATATTGTATTGCAATTTCAATCATACTATGATTGAGCCGTTGTGCAAGATTAATTCCTACTTTTAAAAAAGAATCATAGGTCGCAACTACTAATATTTTATAGCTCATTTATTTCCTATTCTAAAAAATGAATACCAGAAAACTTCTGTAAAATATGGAAATGTTCATCTGATTCTTTAAATACACTATCTGAATAAGGTATTTTTTCCAACATTTTCTGTCTTAATAGGGGATAAATACTTATTGCCTCTGTCTCTTGTGAAGTTTTAGGTGCATAAACTAAGCCCGTTGAGGTTAAAGCAATAACCTGTTTTGGTTTAGTAAAATGAATCAAATTCTCTACAAGAAAACCACTTTCTTCTATAAGTACAAATTGAGGAATCAAGTGTTCTTCATTTATCGCATTTTTTAATGCGGCTTTTAGCTCTTCAGTGTCTTTTGGATGAAGCTTTAGAAAAACTTTACTACCAGAAGGCTTATGTGATTTTAGTATATCAATCAATATATCGGCATATATATTGACGGGAAACGGGTATCGTTGATTAAGAAAAATAATATCTTGACTCGTAATTTTATATTTTTGTTGAATTGACTTAACCAAAACATCAGTTTCTATATTCTCATATAGAAAAAAATACTTGTAGTTTTTAGCAAAAAATACTTTTTCTAATGCTTTAGAATCTACACTATAAATTGTATTAAAACGATTATATACAGATAAAGAAGGTCGTAAATCTGATAATAATGGAAGAGTAAGAATCAATCTGGCTTTTAGTTTTTCTTTAAAACTAAATGAATTCTTAATTTTTTCATTAGCCTCTTCTATTGAATCATACTTATAAGTTGCAGTGCCTTCTTCTATTAAATTAACTTCTATTTTTTTCTTTTCTGCATAAGCCAATAACATTCCATAATGTTTTTCAAAACTAAACACAAACAATCTATGAGGTTTAATTTCATCGATCATTCGTTGATAGGAATTATTCATTTGCATTAGATTTTTTATATAGATTTTGTTTGGATATGTTGGGATTTCTAGTAATAGAACTCTTCTAAACAAAAGTTTATTTGCATTTTTACGAGTTAACTCAGGCATTTTTCGGTTTTTACGTGTATAAAGAATAACAAGAACACAATTCAAGAAAGCTTCTTTTTTAATTAAGGCTTCTACCTGTGCTAACTGACCTAAGTGGGAGATAACAAATAAATTTTTTGTTTTATGCTGTTCTTCTAAATGCTGATGTTTAAACAACCACGAATCTTTGAAAAATCTAATAGGATGAGAGTAAAATTTTATAGTTTTTTTAAGCTTTTTTTTCATCTTAGTTCCACTTTATTATTTTAAAATATCAGTTACTGTACGTATTTTAATAAGCTATATTCTTAAAGTAAAGAAACTCTCTACTTTACAATATTTAGCTAGAAATTTTAGCTTAAAAATAATATCATACGAGTTGTTTAAAAAGCAAACAAAAAAGAGTAGGCTATTGTTTTTATTATGAAAATAAAAAGTATTTCTGATAGAAATCAATTTTTTACCTTTTAAATTTAACTTTAAATTCTCCTAAAAAATACGCCACTCTCTACATTAGTGGTATACTAATACTAAATGTAATGAGGTATCTAATGAAAAAAATATCTTTGCTTAATCTAATCACTCTTAGCCTTCTATCAGCCTGCTCTAGCCTACCCACCTCAGGTCCTAGTTATAGTAAGGTGTTAGAGGCAAATGAGAGAACATCTGAAGCAAACCTACCCGAAGTTAATCTAATCAAACTAGATAATATTACTGCACAGAATTTATACCAAGCCCAACAAGCCCAACGTTTTTCGGGTTTTGATGGCTCAATGGGTGGCGGTGGTTATGCCGGTACAGTCAATGTAGGTGATGTATTGGAAATTTCTATTTGGGAAGCTCCGCCTGCGGTTTTATTCGGTGGAACATTTAGTACTGAGGGGCAAGGAAGCGGGCATTTAACCCAACTTCCTCCGCAAATGGTTAATAAGAATGGGACGATAACAGTGCCATTTATTGGTAATATGAAAGTGGCAGGTAAAACACCGGAAGCTGTTCAAAGCCAAATTGTTGGGGCATTAAGTCGTAAAGCGAATCAACCTCAAGCTTTAGTACGCATTGCGAGTAATTTATCATCTGATGTAACGGTGGTTCGTCAAGGTAATAGTATCCGTATGCCGTTAAGTGCGAATAATGAACGTATTTTAGATGCAGTTGCAGCAGTAGGCGGTACAAGTGAAAATATTGAAGATGTAACTGTTCGTTTAACACGTGGAAATAAAGTGCGTTCTATGGCATTTGAAACATTAATTGCAGATCCATCGCAAAATATTGTGTTGCGTTCCGGTGATGTTGTAGCTTTAATGAACACGCCTTATAGTTTTACCGGATTAGGGGCAGTGGGTAATAATCAGCAGGTGCGTTTTTCAAGTAAAGGAATCACTTTAGCCGAGGCTATCGGTAAAATGGGCGGTTTAATTGATGAGCGTTCAGACCCCCGAGGTGTTTTTGTATTCCGTCATATTCCATTTACACAATTAGATTATAACGATCAGTCTTTATGGCGTGAAAAAGGTTATACAGAAGGAATGGATGTACCAACGGTTTATCAAGTAAATCTACTTGAGCCACAATCGATGTTTTTATTACAGCGTTTTCCTGTTCAGGATAAAGATATCGTTTATGTATCAAATGCACCGCTGTCTGAATTCCAAAAATTCTTGAGAATGATTTTCTCGATTACATCGCCAATTACAGGTACAGCGAATACGATCAGAACTTTTTAATTATTGATTAAAAATATATTTGCAAAAAAATCTAAAAAAATAACCGCTTGTAAGCTATTTATTGAGGACATTATGTCGAAAAAGAAAAAAAGTTTTTTAGCCAATCCATTACTTTGGCTAACAGTAATTATTCCAACAGCTTGTGCGAGTATCTATTACACGTTATTTGCTTCTGATATTTATGTTTCAGAATCAAGTTTTGTTGTACGTTCTCCTCGTAATCAATCTAGCTTAACCGGTGTGGGAGCGATATTACAAAACTCCGGCTTTTCTCGTTCACAAGATGATACTTATTCTGTACAAGAATATATGCGTTCGCGTACTGCGTTGGAGCAACTTGAAACGGAATTACCTGTAAAAAGCTTTTATAGCACACAAGGTGATATTTTAAGCCGTTTTAATGGTTTGGGTTTAAATGATTCACAAGAAGCATTTTATCGTTATTTTAGAGAGCGTCTTAATATTGATGTTGATGCAATTTCTGGCATTGCTACTTTACGCGTTCGAGCCTTTAATGCTGAAGAAGGGCAACAAATTAATGAAAATCTTCTCAGACAAGGTGAGGATTTAATTAATCGTTTAAATGAGCGGGCTAGAAAGGATACTGTTGAGTTTGCGGAACAGTCAGTTCAAGATGCTGAAAAAAATGTGAGTGATACAGCCCTAGCATTAAGCCAGTACCGTACAAAAAATAAAATTTATGATTTACCTGCTCAGTCAGGGGTTCAACTTTCGTTAATTTCAACTTTAAAAAGCGAATTAATCCGCGTTGAAACTCAGTTAGCACAACTACAATCTATTACACCGGAGAATCCTCAAGTTGCAGCACTACAAACAAGACAAAAGAGTTTGAGAAAAGAAATTGATGAACAATCAAAACAACTTTCCGGTGGAAGCACTTCTGTTGCAACTCAAACAGCAGAATATCAACGTTTAGTATTAGCAAATGAGCTTGCTCAGCAACAACTTTCTGCAGCAATGACCTCATTACAAAATACGCGTGGTGAAGCTGATCGTCAGCAACTTTATTTAGAGGTGATTGGTAAACCAAGCAAGCCGGACTGGGCATTAGAACCCTACCGAATTTATAATATTATTGCGACTTTCTTTATCGGCTTAATTCTATTTGGGGTATTAAGTTTGTTGGTTGCAAGTATCAAAGAGCATAAAAACTAATGCGATATGGTGATAATACAACGTTTAAACGTTCTTGCGTTATTCAAAAAAGAGTGATTCACGCCCTCTTAATGAGGGAGCTAATCACTCGCTATGGACGTAAAAATATTGGTTTTTTGTGGCTTTTTGTCGAGCCCTTATTATTAACATTATTGATTGCTGTCGCTTGGAAATATATAAAAGCAGATAAGTTTTCAACGCTTAATATTATTGCTTTTATGATAACGGGCTACCCCATTGCTATGATGTGGCGAAATGCCTCTAATAGAGCTAAAGGTGCAATATCGGCTAATTTAAGTTTACTTTATCATAGAAATGTGAAAGTTTTAGATACGATATTCACGCGTGTTTTACTTGAAGTAGCCGGAGCATCTATTGCTCAAATAATATTGGTAGCAATATTTATAGCCATAGGTTGGATTGATATACCACACGATATATTTTATATGCTTTGTGCTTGGGTATTAATGGCGTTTTTTGCATTAGGATTAGGATTAATTATTTGTGCTTTAGCTCATTATATAGAGCCTTTTGGTAAAATTTGGGGGACAATAAGTTTCATATTATTACCTCTTTCAGGTGCATTCTTTTTTGTCCATAATTTACCTCCTAAAGCTCAAGAAATTGCTCTTTTATTTCCGATGATTCACGGTACGGAAATGTTTAGACACGGTTATTTTGGAGAAATAGTAATAACTTATGAAAGTATAAGTTATATTATTGTAAGTGATCTAATTCTTATCTTCATTGGTTTACTTTTAGTAAGAAGTTTTCGTAAAGGAATCGAACCTAGATGATTAGTGTTAAAAATGTAAGTAAGCGATATCGAACAAATAGTGGTTGGAAAACTGTATTAAAAGATATCAATTTTGAGCTGAAAAAAGGCGAAAAAGTCGGTATTTTAGGTAGAAATGGGGCAGGGAAATCAACACTAATTCGCTTAATGAGTGGTGTAGAACCACCAACAACAGGTGAAATAGATCGTCAAATGTCTATCTCTTGGCCCTTGGCATTTAGTGGTGCATTTCAAGGAAGTTTAACCGGAATGGATAATCTACGGTTTGTAAGTAGAATTTATGGTGCAGATTTTGATTATGTAAAATCCTTTACGGAAGAATTTTCTGAACTAGGCGAATACTTATATGAGCCGGTAAAAAGCTACTCATCCGGTATGAAAGCAAGACTTGCTTTTGCTTTATCACTTTCAATTGAATTTGATTGCTACTTGATTGATGAGGTTATTGCGGTAGGGGATTCTCGATTTGCAGCAAAATGTAAGCACGAACTATTTGAAAAACGCAAGGATCGCTCACTCATTTTAGTCTCCCATAGCCCTGCCTCTATCAAAGAATATTGTGATTCAGCAATGGTTTTAGAAGAGGGGATTATGCATACCTTTGATACTATTGACAATGCCTATAATTTCTATAACAGAAAATAACAACAAGCGGTCATATTTTGTAAAAAATCGCAAATTATGACCGCTTGTGGTTTATTTAATTTTAAAAATAAATTAAATAAAGTTTAAAAATAAAGATTGACATCGGTGTATAGGGTCTGTATTTTAAATAGTGAAGCATAAATGAATTATGTTTTATGTCATATTCACTAAATATTAAGGAGAGTAATTATGGCTAAGAGTTTAGATGCAAAACGTGAAGAATTAACGAATGAAATTCGTGAAATCTTAAAAAATGCAGAAGAATTATTTAACGAAACATCAGATTCATCTACAGAAGAATATAAAAAATTAAAACACAGATTATCTGAACAGTTTGATGATGTTAAATATCGTTTCGCTACATTAAAAGACGATACTGTTGAGAGTGCTAAAAACGTTGCAAAACAAACAGATACCTTAGTGCACGATAATCCATATAAAGCAATTACTGTTGCCGGTGTGGTTGGATTATTATTAGGTGTTTTAGTTGCAAGAAGATAATAATTTTCTTTAAATTAATTAAAATGTTTTAATTAGATAATTAAGCCACGCCTTTTGGTGTGGCTTATTGTTTAATACAAGGAATGTGATATGTTAGATAATATTAAATCCGGATTTAGAAATAGTCTTGTTACTTTATTGGAAATAATTCAAGTTCGTGGTGAAATGGCAAGGTTGGAAATTAATGAACAAAAAAATCAATTAATTTCTGTTTTGGTTTTAGCATTATTAGTCTTTATATTTTTATTATTTTCATTTATTAGTTTATTATTTGCTTTAGATAATTATTTATTACCAGAATATAAAGTAGTAGCATTTTTTGCTATTTCAGGCATAAGTTTAGTGTTAGTTTTACTTTTTGTTTGGGGAATTATAGCTTCATTGAAAAAACAAACCAGTTTTATGCAAAGCACATTAGATGAACTGAAATTAGATATTGCCGCATTTAAAAGTGCATTAACTTTTAAAGATACTTTTAGGGATAATAATGGGGAGTAATAAAATGGAAGATTTAAAACTAACCGAGAAAGAATTGTTGATAATGAAAGGCAATGCCCTGAGAATGCGTTTTAAAGCGGAAACCAAAAAAACTAAAAATGATATTGTTCAACCCTTTAAACAAGCGAGAAATACGGGCTTATCGCTTATTTCGTCTCCTGTTGCAACAACGGCAGTATTAGAGTTTATGTTGAAGAAATTCCTGAAAACTAAAGGAGTTGGTTATTCCGCATTGGGATTAATTGCTCTGTTTTTATTGAAGCAGAAGCAAAATAGACGATAATCAAGATACAAGCGGTCAATTTTACAACTTTTTTTGCAAAATTGACCGCTTGTTTTTATTCGCATTAATTTTATTTCTGGTGTAAATGTTGTGAATTAGATCACATTTTTGATATTTAGGAGATGATAAAAGCTTTACTTTCTATATACTTATCCAACCATTATCTATCACTATTTTCTACCAACCCTTGAGAAACATATTATGGAGGGACATATTATGAAATTTCTCAAAAGTGTATTAAGTCGATGGTTTAATCTCGATCATAAGCTCTCCTTTTTCTTTCCCTTAATCTCCTGCTAATTCAACCAATTGGTTCTTCTTTTATTTTTAATCAATCTTTCTATTTTTATTTTTGCTAACTAAGGTTAGTAAGGGATTTTTTATGCAAAATTTTAAACATTTACCTGAACCGTTCCGTATTCGTGTTATTGAACCTGTTAAACGCACTACACGTGAATATCGTGATCAAGCGATTTTAAAAGCCGGAATGAATCCATTTTTATTAGACAGCGATGATGTTTTTATTGATTTGCTGACCGACAGTGGTACGGGGGCAATTACTCAAGATATGCAAGCTGCAATGCTACGTGGTGATGAAGCTTATAGTGGTAGTCGTAGCTACTATGCGTTGGCGAATGCTGTGAAAGAGATTTTTGGCTATCAATATACCATTCCAACCCACCAAGGGCGAGGTGCGGAGCAGATCTATATTCCTGTGTTGATCAAAAAGCGTGAGCAGGAAAAGGGCTTAGATCGTAGCAAAATGGTGGTGATCTCCAACTATTTCTTTGATACCACGCAAGGGCATAGTCAAATCAACGGTTGTACGGTGAAAAATACTTATACCAAAGAGGCATTTGATACCGGCGTGCGTAGCGATTTCAAAGGTAATTTTGACTTAGAACAGCTTGAAAAAACGATTTTAGAAGCTGAACCGAAAAACGTACCGTATATTGTTTGTACCATCACTTGTAACTCTGCGGGTGGTCAGCCTGTTTCAATTGAAAATATGAAAGGTATGTATGCGATTGCCCAGAAATATGATATCCCTGTAGTGATGGATTCTGCCCGCTTTGCCGAAAATGCCTACTTTATTCAGCAGCGTGAAGAAGCCTACAAAGATTGGACGATTGAGCAGATTACCTTTGAAAGCTATAAATATGCTGATATGTTGGCGATGTCGGCGAAAAAAGATGCGATGGTACAGATGGGCGGTTTGCTCTGCTTTAAAGATGATAAATGGTTCGACGTTTATACTGAATGCCGCACGCTTTGTGTAGTGCAGGAAGGTTTCCCAACCTACGGCGGTTTAGAAGGCGGTGCTATGGAGCGTTTAGCTGTCGGGCTGCGTGATGGTATGCGTCAAGATTGGTTAGCATATCGCATCAATCAAGTGCAATATTTAGTGGATGGTTTGGAAGCGATCGGTGTGGTTTGCCAACAAGCTGGCGGGCACGCGGCGTTCGTGGATGCAGGCAAACTATTGCCACATATCCCACCAGAGCAGTTCCCGGCACAAGCTCTTGCTTGTGAATTGTATAAAGTAGCAGGTATTCGTGCGGTGGAAATCGGCTCGTTCCTGCTTGGACGCGACCCGAAAACAGGCAAACAACTGCCTTGCCCTGCGGAGTTACTACGTTTAACGATTCCGCGTGCAACTTATACCCAAACTCATATGGATTTTATTATTGAAGCGTTCCAAAAAGTGAAAGAAAATGCTGCAAATATCAAAGGGCTGACTTTTACCTATGAACCGAAAGTGTTAAGACATTTCACCGCGTTATTAAAAGAAGTGGAATAACTACACGAATAGCTACCCCTGCTAAGGAAGGGGTAGCCAAATAATATTCAATAAGGAGTTCCTTATGAAAAAACAACCTTCTGTTTTTGGCGGTGCGTGTATTATTGCCAGCGTGTGTGTTGGTGCGGGAATGCTAGGACTTCCTAGTGCCGGCTCAGGGGCTTGGACAATCTGGACAATATTAGTGTTGTTGCTAACTATGTCAGTGATGATGCTTTCTGGTTCTATGCTTTTAGAAGCCTATAGAAAGTATGATTTACGAGCTTCGTTTAATACAGTTACCAAAGATGTATTAGGCTGCCAAGTTAATATGATTAATAACTTAGCAGTCTATTTTGTTGGTGGGATTTTACTTTATGCGTATATCACCTCTTCCGGTTTGATTTTACAAGAGCTTCTGGGACTAAATAGCAAAGTCGCCTCAGCGTTGTTTGTGTTGGTGTTTGGGGCTTTTGTCTGGCATTCAACTCGTGCGGTGGACAGAATTTCGGTTATTCTAATCGTCTTTATGGTGCTGAGCTTTGCATTTAGTATTTTTGGATTAACGGCAAATATCAGTCTTGATACGTTGTTTGACACCCAATCCACCAATGATTCAGGCTACTTTAAATATGCGATGATGATGTTACCTGTAGCATTAACTTCCTTTGGTTATCATCACTCAGTGTCATCAATGCGAGCTTACTACGGTGAGGAGAAAAAAGCGGCAAAAGCAATTTTCTATGGTACTTTAATTTCATTCCTGCTTTACTTTGTTTGGGTGGTAAGTATTTTCGGTAATTTACCACGAGATCAATTTGCCCCTATTATTGAAAGTGGTGGTAATGTGGATGTGTTGTTGAAAATCTTAGGTGGTGTGGTTGATTCAGCGTCAGTCAAACACTCATTGAATGCGTTTTCGATGGCGGCAATTTTATCCTCATTTATCGGTGTGGGGTTGGGAATGTTTGATTTTTTGGCAGACTTCTTTGGTTTCCAAAATGACAAAGCAGGCAGAACTAAAAGTTATCTTGTTACTTTCTTGCCGCCGTTGGTACTCTCTATTCTGTTCCCATTCGGTTTTGTGACGGCGATTGGGTATGCAGGGGCAGTAGCAACGATTTGGACGTGCATTATCCCTGCTGTGTTGGTTTATAAAGTTCGCCAGCAAGGTTTGCAAGAGGGATTTAAAGTGGGTGGTGGCAATCTATTGATTGGTGCGGTTATCCTGTTTGGTGTATTGGTGGCGGTATTCCACTTCCTTGCAATGTTTGAGATGTTGCCGGTTTACAAAGGCTAAAGTATTGAAATAAAAATAGCGAACATTAAGTTCGCTATTTTTTTGTAATTTTTATGAAAAATATGACCGCTTGTGATTAATTTTGCGGTTGGTAATCCACAAGTAAGTAGTGTTTTGCCACTTCAAGGAATTGAGATACTTGGGCTTGTTGCCAAGCTTCATCTTTACCCATTTCTTTCGCCATAATTGCAGCAACTTTAGCTGCACTGTCAATTGCAGCTCTTGCATCAGTAAAGAGTAAGCGAACGCGGCGTGCTAATACATCTTCTACTGTTTGAGCCATCTCATTACGAACCGCCCAAATCACTTCAGCCACAGTGTAATCCAATCTTGGGTGGAGTTTTTCCGCATATTCAGGGTAAGCGGTCATTAAGCCTCGTAGTTCCGGAATGTCTGAACCATAAACGTAGAGATGATCTTGTAAATTAACTAATTCCGCTGGAATATTACCGTGAATAGATAAATCGACCGTTCTACAAGGTTTGTTGCCTAATTGTGGGTGAACTTTTAATGCTTCTTCCACCGTATCTTCTGCCATTTGGCGATAAGTTGTCCATTTACCACCTGTGATAGTAACCAAGCCACTAGTCGGGTCGGTTAAAACTTTATGGCTACGAGAAACTTCTTTCGTGCTTTGACCTTCTTTTTCAGGTGCAGCAAGCGGGCGTTGTCCTGCGAATACGGCTTTTACATCATCTCGGGTTGGTTTTTTTGTCAGATATTGCCCAGCAGTAGTTAAAATAAAGTTTACCTCTTGTTCTAACGGAATAGGTTCGTAAGATGGGTGTTCGATTAACGTATCCGTTGTGCCTACAACTAGCACATCGTGCCAAGGCACTGCGAATAACACACGACCGTCTGAGGTTTTAGGAATCATTAATGCATCATTACTTGGTAAGAATGATTTATCTAACACTAAGTGAATCCCTTGACTTGGCACAACGAATTTTTTTGGGCTGCCGTGATCCATACTTAAAATATCATTCATAAATACGCCGGTTGCATTAATCACTGCTGTACCAAATACCGTATACTCTTGTTGGTTTAGCTCATCGTAGAAAGTTACGCCATCAATTTTGCCCTGTGGTGTTTTGTGCAATGACGTTACTTTAGCGTGGTTTAGCACGGTTCCGCCTTGCTCAACCACCGTTTGAGCCATATTTACGGCTAAACGAGCATCATCAAATTGTCCGTCTTGATAAACTGTTCCTGCACGCAAACCCAAATCGTTTAATGTTGGTAAACGTCTTTTTGCTTCAGCTTTATCAATATTTTGCGTTTTACCTAAACTGAGGTTGCCTGAAAGCATATCGTACATTCCTAAACCAACACGGTACATTAAACAATCTTTAAGGGTGTAGTTTGGAATAATGAAACTTTGGTTTTTAAAGAGGTGAGCCGCATTTTTAGCTAAGCGACCACGTTCACGCAATGCCTCTCTTACTAATGCGATATCGCCATTGGCTAAATAACGCACACCACCGTGTACTAATTTAGTACTACGGCTTGACGTCCCTTTAGCGAAGTCGTGGCTTTCTAACAATAAGGTTTTATAGCCACGAGAGGCGGTATCTACTGCAATACCTAAACCGCTTGCACCGCCACCAATAATAATGAAATCCCATTTTTGTGTTTGTTGCACTTGAGCGAGTTGTTGATTTCTTTGCATTTTTTGCTCCTTTTGTTCGATGCTGATTGCTCGAATTTGAACTTAATTTAAACTTTATTAGCATAAACGAAAATAAAATGAGTTCAAATAGATTTGTTTGAAAATCAGATCTATATCACAAAATTATTGAATTTAAATCGTAAGTTACTGCTTTTTCAGTTGTGTAAAGTGGCTTTTTTATAAGTAGTTAGATTAGATATACAAGAACAAAATGCGTATTTTCGAAAATTTAAAATGATTTAAAGTGAAAATTTTGTGAAATAAATCACACTTTTGCAAAAAATAACTTTGTCATTTGTTATTTTCAGATATTATTGACCGACCTAAGAATAGGTATTACTTAATAATTATACTGGAGAATAAAAATGTTTGGTCCATTTAAACCCGCTCCGCATATTGCGGAGTTGCCGGCGGACAAAGTTGATGCAAGATACAAATTCTTACGTTGGCAAGTGTTTGCAGGTATTTTTTTCGGCTATGCCGCTTATTATTTTGTGCGTGCTAACTTCGACTTAGCACAAAAAGGTTTAATTGAAGCCGGTTTATACAACAAAGCGGAACTCGGTATCATCGGTACCGGTGCCGGTTTAGCGTACGGTTTATCAAAATTTGTGATGGCGTGGATGTCAGACCGCTCAAATCCAAAAGTATTCTTACCGTTCGGTTTATTACTGTCCGGTTTATGTATGACTATGATGGGCTTGATGCCGTGGGCAACTTCAGGCATTGCGGTAATGTTCGTTATGATCTTCTTAAACGGTTGGTTCCAAGGTATGGGTTGGCCGCCGTGTGGTCGTACGATGGTTCACTGGTGGTCTAAATCTGAACGCGGTACTATCGTTTCTATTTGGAACTGTGCTCACAACGTGGGTGGTATGGTACCGGGCTTAATGGTGATTTTAGCCGGTGCAATTTTCTACAACACATATGGTGTTGAAGCAACCGCAAAAGATATTTGGCAACAAGCCTTATACTATCCGGGTATTGCAGCGATGATTGCGGCGATTCCAATCTATTTTATGATGAAAGACACGCCTCAATCTTGCGGTTTACCACCGGTTGAAAAATGGCGTAACGACTATCCGGATGATTATGATGAGAAAAAATCTGAAACCGAATTAACCACCAAAGAGATTTTATTCACTTATGTATTGAAAAATAAACTCTTGTGGTACATCGCAATTGCGAACGTATTCGTTTACTTAATTCGCTATGGTGTATTGAAATGGTCTCCGGTTTATTTAGGTGAAGTGAAACATTTCAACATTAAAGGTACTGCGTCTGCGTACATTATTTATGAGCTTGCAGCGATTCCTGGTACGTTATTATGTGGTTGGGTGTCAGATAAGATCTTCAAAGGTAAACGTGGTTTAACCGGTTTCGTATTTATGATTTTAACCACCGCAGCGGTTGTTGCATTATGGTTGAACCCTGCAACACCTGAGGCGGAGCTGGCTCAATATGCAGGCAAAGCGTGGTATGAAAACCCATATCAGTTAATGGACTTCATTTTGATGACCACTATCGGTTTCTTAATTTATGGTCCTGTAATGCTTATCGGCTTACACGCCCTTGAATTAGCACCGAAAAAAGCAGCGGGTACATCAGCAGGTTTCACCGGTTTATTCGGTTACTTAGGCGGTACAGTATCTGCATCTGCGGTAGTAGGTTGGGCTGCTCACGAATTTGGCTGGGACGGTGGCTTCTATGTGATGATTACAGGTGGTGTGTTAGCTGTGTTATTGATGTTTATTGTGATGATTGAAGAAAGTAAACACAAAGCAAAATTAGGCGACCACTACGGTAAATAGTCGTTAATCTATTAGCAAAAGGAAGAGCAGAAATGTTCTTCCTTTATTTTTAACACAATGAGGTAATTCTATGAAATTTCAATTCAAAACATTAGTTGCGGCATTAGCATTATCAGCAGCGACATTGAGTGCCTATGCACAACAATCGGATAAGTTAGTTATTGCTCATCGTGGTGCAAGTGGTTATTTACCTGAGCATACTTTAGAGTCTAAGGCACTTGCATTCGGGCAACAAGCGGACTATTTAGAGCAAGATCTTGCAATGACGAAAGATAATCACATTATTGTGATCCACGACCATTTCTTAGATGGCTTAACCGATGTAGCGAAAAAATTTCCGGAACGTAAGCGTGAAGATGGGCGTTACTATGTAGCAGATTTCACCTTAGAAGAAATTCGCACACTGGAAATGACTGAAAACTTCAAAATTGAAGATGGTAAGCAGGTTCAAGTTTATCCAAAACGTTTCCCACTTTGGCAGTCCAATTTTAAAATTCATACGTTTGAAGAAGAAATTGAGTTTATTCAAGGCTTAGAAAAATCAACGGGTAAGAAAATTGGGATCTATCCAGAAATTAAAGCACCTTGGTTACACCACAAAGAAGGTAAAGACATTGCATTAGAAACGTTGAAAGTGTTGAAAAAATATGGCTACGATAAAAAATCATCGCCAGTTTATCTACAAACTTTCGATTTCAATGAGTTAAAACGCATTAAAACTGAATTACTTCCTCAGCTTGGTATGGATGTGAAATTAGTACAACTTGTGGCGTACACCGATTGGTTTGAGACCGAAGAGAAAGACAAAGACGGCAAATGGATTAACTACGACTACGACTGGATGTTCAAAGAAGGAGCGATGGCGGAAGTGGCAAAATATGCTGATGGCGTAGGTCCGGGCTGGTATATGTTGATTGACGATAAAAACTCAAAAGTAGGAGATATTAAATATACCCCACTTGTAAAAGAGTTGGCTAAACATAAGTTAGAAATTCACCCTTACACTGTGCGTAAAGATGCGTTAGCTCCATTCTTTGAAAATGTAGATCAAATGTATGACGCACTATTGAATAAAGCAGGGGCAACGGGGGTATTTACCGACTTCCCTGATACTGCCGTTGAGTTTTTAAAAAAACAGAAATAATTAATGCTTTTTAAATAGCAAGCGGTCTGATTAGTAAATTTTTTTGCAAATCAGACCGCTTGTATTTTTATTGGCTACTCATTATTAAGCAAAAAGATACCATTTTGGCTTAAGTGAATATAATATTCTGCTTGGTTTTCATTATATTGATCAGGGTTGAGGTTTACCATCAGCTCTTTGCCTTGCCACTCCACTGCAATTTCCCAATGAGCACCCATATAAACCGCGTGTTTGATTTGGCAACGTTGATTTTCTTCACCATCAGCTTGCAAGCGGATTGCTTCTGGGCGGATACCAACCAAGCAGTCGCCGTTCGGTACATTGAAGCGAGCTGAATTAGCAAGAATAAAACTGAAATTGCCAATTTGGATTTGGTCATCCAATTTCTTCGCCGGCAGAATGGTTGATTCGCCCATAAAGTTGGCAAGGAATAGCGAGTTTGGCTGTAAATAGAGATTTTTTGCCGTATCTTGCTGTTTGATAATGCCTTTATCCATCACAATAACTTGGTCAGACACCGCAAAGGCTTCCGATTGGTCGTGCGTAACATAAAGTGAAGTAATATTCAGGCGTTGCTGTAATTCACGGATCTTTTCCCGCATTGAGCGGCGAAGGTTGGCGTCTAAGTTACTTAACGGTTCATCAAATAAAAGCACCTTTGGTTTTAGAATTAACGCACGTGCCAGAGCCACTCGTTGCTGTTGTCCGCCTGAAATCTGATCGACAAAACGGTCTTCAAACCCCGCTAAATCGACCAATTCCAACGCCTCTTTCACACGCTGTAAGCGTTCTTCCTTCGGCACCCCTTGCATTTTTAAGCCATAGCCGACATTATCGCCAATCGACATATGCGGAAAGAGGGCATAGGATTGGAATACAATACAGATATCACGGTTTTGGATTGAGCTTTGGGTTACATCTTCGCCATCAATAAAAATCTGCCCAGAAGTCGGGCTTTCTAAACCTGCGACTAAACGTAGCACGGTGGTTTTTCCACAGCCTGAAGGTCCAAGCAGGGTAATCATTTTTCCTTTTGGAATGCTGAGGTTGAGATTATTGATAACAGTTGCTTTGCCGAAAGATTTAGTTACATTTTTTAATACTAAGAAATCGTTATTCATATTTTGTCCTTTTAATTATATCCCTCTCTCTGAAAAATACTTCTGAACGAAGTATTTTTCTGTCTCTCCCCCATAAAGGGAGAGAGTAGATGTCTTTTTACATTTTCTTTGCCTTAGAGCGAGCAATACGTGTATCGCCGACGATCCAATCGAAAATCAAAATAATTGCCATCATCACAACAATCAAAATTGAGCCGTAAGCAATCGCAATACCGTATTCTCCATCTTCTACACGGTTGAGAATATAAGAGGTTGCAACACGCGTATCAGCAGTAACTAAGAATACAATTGCACTCACGGTGGTCATTGCCCGCACGAAGCTGGTTACTAAAGCGGAAAGCAAGGCTGGCTTGAGGAGCGGTAACACCACAAACAACATTGTTTTAAATGAGCCGGCTTTTAGCGAAAGGGAGGCTTCATCTAACGATTTGTCCAGTTGCCCTAAACCGGCAATGGCGGCACGCATACCCACAGGCATATTTCGCATTACCATTGAGAGGATAATAATCATACCTGTACCCGTTAAATAAATCGGTGAATCGTTGAAGGCGAGAATGTAAGACACCCCGGCTACCGTTCCCGGCACGGCAAAGCAAAGTAAAGTTAGAAATTCCAACGTTTTTTTGCCTTTGAAATCACGGCGAACCGTAACATAAGCAATCAACAAACCAAACAGAGCGGTAATTGGAGCGGCAGCAGCGGCGAACAACACGGTTTGAATGAGTGATGGGAAACCGCCATCGCTAAAGCCTTGCCCGAACAGCTTGATGTAGTTATCAAGCGTTAAGGTGTAATCCACACCCCAGTTCACGGTAAAGCTGCCGTAGAAAATACTACCGTAAAGCACTAAGTTGAACGTTCCCCAGAACAACAATGTGCAAATAATGAGCCATTTCATACCGCTTGGTAAATCTTGCACATCGCCACGATAAGATTTTCCTGATACCGTTACATAAGAGCGATTGCCGATCCAGAGATATTGGATCACGAAAATCGCAAGCGAGAACACGAGCAAGATTGCCCCAAGTGTACTTGCTGAGGCATAATCAAGTTGCGAGCCGGCAATATAGAAGTAGATTTGAGTAGCGATCACATCAAAACTGCCACCTAAAACTAATGGGGTACTGAAATCGGCAAGAGATTGAATGGCGACTACCAAGAATGAGTTAGCCAGAGCAGGTTTGAGTAACGGGAAAATAATGTTAAAGAAGGCTTGATAGCGATTAGAACGCAAGGTGTAAGCGGCTTCTTCTACAGACGGATGAATGGATTTCAACGCTCCTTCCAAAATCATAAAAGACATTGGTGTAAGTGCGAGGGTGTGAGCAATCACAATCCCGGTATAACCATAGAGCCAGTTACTGGCAAAACCAAAGTGTTCCACTAAAAATTCGGTTACATAGCCCGAACGCCCAAGCATTAGCGTTACGCCTAAACCCACCACAAAGGGAGGGGTAACAATAGGTAAAATCGAGAAAATTCGCCCGATGAACGCAGATCGTTTAGCAATTCGAGTGGTATAAAGTGCAAAAGCCAAACCAAACAGGGTGGAAAGTACGCCCACCGTTCCCGCAACCGATAAAGAGTTCCCCACCACTCGTGCCACATAAGGCTGTTGTAAAATGGTTAGCACTTGGCTTGGCACAAACTCGTCGCCGTTGTAGAACATTGAAACGAAAATCGCAATGGTTGGGTAAACAATAAAGAAGAAAATCAGCAAAATAATGCTAATCAATGAGCCGATAATAAAGCGATCGCCCTGCATTACTTTAAGAATAGCGAGATTATTGGTGGCTAGCCCTGTAATGGCAATAATCAGAGGCAATACCGCATAGCCTAAGCTGATTTTAAGTACAATTGCCGATAAGAAAATAAAAGCAAATAATAAACCTAAGCCGACTAATTCTAGCTTAGCTCTGCGTTTACAAGCGGTCGGATTTGGCAATAAAAATGCAAAAAGCGGTAAGAACCACGCCCAAGTGATATTTAAATTTGACCAACCCATCGCATTAAAAAGCTCGTCTTTTGTTGAATCAAACAAGCCATAATCTAATGCTTTAGCGGGCAATAAGAGAAAACCGAGTAAACCGATCACCACCCATACAAGCGGTCGGGAAAAAGAAAAACTCTGCATAATACCTCACAGATAGAAAAGAGGGGGAAAGCCCCCTCTAAAAGATAGGATTATTTCGCTAATTTAACTTCATTAACCCATTTGTCAATCAAGCGTTTACGCTCTTCACTTGATCCATATTTCTCAAAATTGTAGTCAATTAAGTTTAAATCTTTTGGATTAAGAGCATAAGGCGAGGCTTCTGCTGTTGTATTGGTTAAAACTTGGAATGCATTCCCTTTTTGCCAAGAGAGTTCTTGAGCTTCTTTAGAAAGCGACCAATCCACGAACAATTTCGCATTTTCAAGATTTCTCGCCCCTTTTAAGATACTCACACCACCAAGTTCATAGCCTGTACCATCGGTTGGTGCAGTCATTTCAATGTTAGCCCCGTTTTTCTTCTCGATAGCGTAGTCGTGTAAGAAGCCGATACCGATAGTGGTTTCGCCTCGAGCGGTGTTACGAGCCGGCGTAATGCCTGACTTGGTGTATTGTGAGATATTTTTGTGTAATTTACGGAAGTATTCAAAGGCTTTTTCTTCGCCCCAAAGTTGCACGAAAGTCGCAATCGCCGTATAAGCCGTACCTGAGCTTTGCGGGTCTGCAATTTGAATTTCGCCTGCTAAACGTGGGTCAAGTAACTCTTCCCAAGTGGTCGGCACTTTCTCAATACCTAATTTTTTCAAACGATCTAAGTTCACGCCGTAACCTAAAATCCCCATATACACCGCAGAGGAATAATTACCTTTTAATTTTGCAGGATCACGAAATTTTTCGATAATTTGGGTAAGGTTTGGCGATTGATAGGGTTCTAACAAGCCCATTTCTGCTGCTTGTGAATGCGGATCAAGCGTACCGCCGTACCAAACATCCGCCTGAGGGTTATTTTTTTCCGCTTCAATTTTCGCTAATGTGCTACCCGAACCGTTACGCACAAACGAAACTTTTACATCATATTTCTTACCGAAAGCTTGAACTTCTTGCTCACAAAGCTCGTTCGTCGCACTACAATAAACCGTTAAACGACCTTCCGCCAATGCTGATTGAGTAAATAATGATCCGAGTAATAAAGTAGATGCTGTCAAAGCCAATTTTTTCAATTTCATTGTGGTTTCCTTAAAGTTAGGGAGAAAATTAGGCGAAATATAGCAAAAAACGGGACGCAATTCTGTGAGCTGCTTCACAGTTCAACCAAACAAGTGGTCGAATTTGCTTGGGATTTTGCAAATCAGCTTCTAATAAAAGTTGAAATTAGTCCTAAAAATGACTAATATGACAAAATTAGTCAATTTTAGGATTATTTTTAGGAGAAAAGTTTGCAAAATTATCTCGATCAAATCGGCGATACTTGTACCAATATGTTGATAAGTTACGGCTTGTTCGCAAAAAAGTATCAAATTAATGAAAATGAATTAGCCATTCTCTACACGCTTTGGGTAGAAGGAGCTTGTACCCAAAAACACATTGCTGAAAAATGCCAAATTGCCAAACAAACGATTAATACGCTATGCAAGCGGTGGGAAATTGAGGAAATTTTGCAAAGTGTTATCAGTGAGCAAGATAGACGAGAAAAAACCTTGTATTTTACGGATAAAGGCAGAGCATTTGCTCAACCTATTATTGAAGAATTACTGAGCAGAGAAAATCAAGTTATTAATGCGTTTGGCATACAGAGAATAAAATTTTTACTTGATGAGTTTAAAGCATTGCAAACTGCTTTAAGCCAAAAGCTGGAGAAACATAGTGGCTAGAACACTTCAGACGTTAAAAAATATTGCTAAAGTGTACCGCTCAAAATTATTGGCAACTTTTTCGCTTGTAGCATTCGAAAATGTATTGATTTTGCTTTATCCACTTGTTGGTAGCTTTGCGGTAAATGCAGTATTGGCGGGCAATGTTTTCAACGCCTTAGTGTATGCTTTAGTGGTTTTAATTATTTGGGTGGTTGGTTCAGCAAGACGAGCGGTGGATACTCGAGCGTTTGTTAGAATTTATGCCGATTTAGCCATCAAGGCAATTATTAATGAAAAGCAAAAAGGCACAACTTCTTCGGCAACGGCTCACGCAAACTTAGCTCGTCAATTTGTCGCCTTTTTTGAAGAGCATTTGCCGATTTTGATTACAGCTTCATTTTCAATTGTCGGCTCAGTAGTGATGTTGCTGATTATTGAATTTTGGTCAGGTGTGATTGCGTTGACGATTTTAATACTATTTTTGCTGATTTTACCGAGCTATACACGTAGAAATGATCGGCTCTATTTTAAACTGAATAATCGCCTTGAAAATGAAGTACATACTATCGAACGTATTAGAAATGCTGAATTGGTTAAACACTATGATTTGTTATCGAAAATTCGGATTGCCATTTCTAATCGTGAAGCAGTGAGCTTTTTGGTTATTGGCGTTGTGTTGAGCATTTTATTTGGCGTAACCTTAGCTATTCTTGCAAATAAAAAGGTAGAGGCTGGACATATTTATGCCGTCATTACTTATATGTGGAGTTTTGCAATGAGCCTTGATGATATGCCAAGATTGGTTGAAAAATTCTCAGAATTGAAAGATATAGGTAATCGAGTAGAGGTTTAACGATTAATTTATTGAACCTTTTCCAAAAGATAAAATCTTATAAATTGGGTCAAGGAGATTGACCGATTTGAAATTGATTAATAATGAGGGATTAATATGAAATCTATGTTAAAAGTTGTCGGAGTAGCCCTTTTAGCGGTTGCAGTATCAGGCTGTAACAATATGACAAAATCGCAACGTAATACAGCGATTGGTGCTGCTGTTGGTGGTGTTGCAGGCAATGTGATCGGTAATTCAACGGGTGCAACCTTAGGTGGTGCGGCACTTGGTGGCGTAATTGGTAGCCAAATCAAATAATTGCAAAAAATTGACAGAAATGAACCGCTTGTATCGCCAAAGAACAAGCGGTTTTGTTTTGTATAGATTTTGTAAATTATGGATTTCTTGCTTTTCTTTTTATTTTCTTTCTTTATAATGCACAAAGTTTTGAAACGAAACTTAAGTGAAGATTGTAATGTCAAAACGTAATACGCAACAACGCCGTCATTTAATTGTACAGATGGTACAATCGCAACAAGAAGTGAGTGTTGATGAACTCGCTACACTGTTTGAAACTTCAGAAGTTACCATTCGCAAAGACCTAACCGCTTTAGAAGAAAGTGGTTTTTTATTGCGAAAATATGGTGGAGCAGTGAAAATCCCATCAGAAATGATGGAGGAAGAATTTATTGAGCAACTTTCGATTCAAAAGAAAATGATTGCTCAAGCCGCTCGAGATTGTATTCGAGATCATAACCGTATCATTATTGATAGCGGCAGCACGACGGGGGCTTTGGTTAAAGTGTTAAACCAAACAGGTTTAGTAGTGATGACCAACTCGCTGAATTTAGCTGCGGAGTTAACCTCTTTGGAATGCGAGCCAACAGTATTAATGACAGGTGGTACTTGGGATAGCCGTTCAGAATCTTTTCAAGGAAAAGTGGCTGAACAAGTACTACGTTCGTATGATTTTGACCAACTTTTCATTGGGGCTGATGGGTTAGATCTCGCTCGTGGAACAACTACTTTCAATGAATTGGTAGGGTTAAGCCAAGTAATGGCAGACGTGAGCCGAGAAGTGATTGTGTTGATTGAATCACAAAAAATCGGGCGAAAAATGCCTAATATTGAATTGGAATGGTCGAAAATCACCAAAATTATTACCGACAACCAATTAAGTTTCGAAACGAAAGAACAAATCGAAAAGATGGGTGTCGAAGTGCTTATTGCGAAGTAAGCATATTAAAACAGATATGTAGGGGCGAATTGCAATTCGCCCTCACAAGCAAAATTATTTTATCGTTATTTATTAATAGGAAAGCAAATTTATGTGTGGAATTGTAGGTGCAGTAGCACAGCGTGATGTCGCAGAAATCTTAGTTGATGGTTTACACCGTTTAGAATATCGTGGCTATGATTCAGCCGGTGTGGCGGTATTAAATGCCGATGAGAAAAAAATGCAGATCGTTCGCCGTGTCGGTAAAGTAAAAGCTTTAGACGATGCATTAGAAGCAAAACCATTATTAGGCGGTACAGGTATCGCTCATACTCGTTGGGCAACACACGGCGAGCCATCAGAAACCAACGCTCACCCGCACCGTAGCGGTAAAATTGCGGTGGTACATAACGGTATTATCGAAAACTACGAAGAATTAAAAGTTGTGTTACAAGAGCGTGGCTATGTGTTCCAATCTCAAACAGATACTGAAGTTATTGCTCACTTAGTTGAGTGGGAATTGCGTTCAGCTTCTTCATTATTAGAAGCGGTACAAAAAACCGTAGTACAACTTCGTGGTGCATACGGCACTGTGGTATTAAATGAAGAAGAGCCGGAACATTTAATCGTTGCTCGTTCAGGCAGCCCACTTGTGATTGGCTATGGTGTAGGTGAAAACTTCTTAGCCTCAGATCCGTTAGCATTATTAAGCGTTACCCGCCGTTTTGCTTATTTGGAAGAAGGCGATGTTGCAGAAATTACTCGCCGTTCTGTTGAGATTTACGACCGTCAAGGCAACAAAGTAGAACGTGAAATTCACGAAGGTAACTTTGAAGCAGATGCTGCTGATAAAGGTCAATATCGCCACTATATGCAAAAAGAGATTTTCGAGCAGCCGGTGGCAATTATGAACACCTTAGATGGTCGTATTAAAGACGGTAAAGTGGATCTTTCAGCGATTGCTCCAAATGCCACTGAGATTCTCTCTAAAGTGCAACACGTGCAAATTGTGGCTTGCGGTACTTCATACAATGCCGGTATGGTGGCTCGTTATTGGTTTGAATCTTTAGCCGGCGTAAGCTGTGATGTGGAAATCGCCTCAGAATTCCGCTACCGTAAATTTGTAACACGCCCGAACAGCTTATTAATCACGCTTTCTCAATCAGGCGAAACTGCAGATACTTTAGCGGCATTACGTTTAGCGAAAGAGTCTGGCTATATGGCGGCGATGACGGTGTGTAACGTGGCAAGTTCATCTTTAGTGCGTGAATCTGATTTAGCATTCCTAACCAAAGCAGGTGTGGAAATTGGAGTAGCATCAACTAAAGCCTTCACCACCCAATTAACTTGCTTATTGTTATTAAATGTAGCAATCGGTCGCCTACAAGGCAATATGAGCGAAGAACAAGAGCATCATATCGTGCAATCTTTGCAACGCTTACCGGCTCAAATTGAAAGTGCGTTAGTATTCGATAAACAAATCGAAAAATTATCGGAAGATTTTGCTGACAAACACCACACCTTATTCTTAGGACGTGGCGAATATTATCCGATTGCGATGGAATCAGCCTTGAAATTAAAAGAGATTTCATACATTCACGCTGAAGCCTACGCAGCGGGTGAATTAAAACACGGTCCGTTAGCGTTAATCGACAGCGATATGCCGGTTGTGGTGGTTGCACCGGAAAATGATTTACTTGAAAAAGTGAAATCAAATATCGAAGAAGTACGTGCCCGTGGCGGTCAATTATATGTATTTGCCGATCACGATGCCGGCTTTGAAGAAGCAGAAGGCTTTAAAACCATCGTTCTACCAAAAGTAGATGAAGTAACTGCCCCAATTTTTTACACCGTGCCGTTACAACTACTTTCATACCACATCGCTTTAATTAAAGGCACCGATGTGGATCAACCTCGTAACTTAGCGAAAGCGGTAACCGTAGAGTAACGATAAAAAAACCTTATTCATCACTGAATAAGGTTTTTTCTTCCTTGAAGCTTGCAAGCGGTCAAAAAAGTAGAATTTTTTGCAAATAGTTTAGGTTAGTCAACCGCAAGGTAAGCAATCCGTTCACTTACTTATTTTGCTAAAAGATCTTCTTTTTCGCCATAAACAGGAACTAAAGTTTTCTTATAAGCTTCTTTTAGTTTGCCGTTCGCTTTAAGTTCGCTAATTTCTTTGTTCACGAAATCAAGTAACGCTTTATTACCCTTTTGTACCGCTGGTGCAATTTGCTCAGATGGACCGATATTGCCAATCGCAACATCAAAGTCTACGTTCTCTTTTGCCCAAGCCCAAACTAATGCGTTGTCGTGTGCAAGAGCAACGCCACGTCCGTCTTTTAATGCATTAAAGGTTTCGGTGTTATGGTCGAATTTTAATAACTGAATTTCAGGGTGATTTTTGCTGAAATAAGCATCAGCTGTTGTACCTTTATTCACTAATAAGGTTTTGCCCTCAAGTTGTTTAACATCTGTAATTGGGGCATTTTTTGGAGAAACCACACCTAATGCTACGTTCATATAAGGCTCGGCAAAATCAACCACTTCCGCACGTTCAGGTGTTTTAGTAAAGTTGGCTAATACTAAATCTACTTTATTTGATTTTAGATATTCTACACGGTTTGCTGCTTCTGTGAGTACGAACTCCACTTTGTCAGGGCTACCTAGCAAATCATTAGCGATTTCTTTCGCAATTTCCACATCAAAACCTTGATTTTTACCATTAGCATCAATGTAACCAAATGGTGGTTTATCGCTAAATACCCCAATGCGGATTATACCTTTTTCTTTAATTTGAGCGACGCTATCTTTCGCTTGAGTAGAGCCATTGTTATCACAAGCAGTTAATGTAAAAGCCGCAAGTGTTGTTGCGAGTAGGGTTTTTAAGAGTGTTGAACGTTTCATAATAATTCCTCAAATAGTAGTTAATAATCTAAACCGTGTAAGAACTGTTTTGCCCGCTCGGTTTTCGGTGCCTTAAAAAATTCTTGTGGAGAAGATTGCTCGATGATTTCGCCTTTATCAATAAATACAATACGATCGGCTACCTTCTCTGCAAACCCCATCTCGTGGGTAACAATGAGCATTGACATTCCCTCATCTGCCAATTCCAATACCACATCTAAAACCTCTCTTACCATTTCAGGGTCAAGAGCCGCAGTAATTTCATCTAACAAAATAACTTCAGGGTTCATACATAACGCTCGTACGATAGCAATACGTTGTTTTTGTCCGCCGGAGAGTTCTCTTGGGAAAGCTGTTTTTCTATCAAACAAACCAACTCGTTTTAAGAGTAAATCTGCTTGAGCTTCAACTTCTTCCCGACTACGTTTTTGAGCCTTTAATGGACCAAGTAAAATATTTTCGATAACGTTTAAGTGTGCGAATAATTCATAGCTTTGAAATACCATTCCCACTTTTTGCCGAGATTGCTCCCAGCTCAAATCTTTGCCAAATTCACCGACACCTTGCATCGTAATTGTGCCACCTTGTTTATCTTCCAATCCATTAATACAACGAAGCAAAGTACTCTTACCACAACCGGAAGGTCCAAGTAATACAACGACTTCGCCTTTATGTAAATCTAAACTCAGATTATTAATTGCGACCGTCTCGCCATATTTTTTATGCAAATTTTGAATAGAGAGTAAAGGCATATATGCGTTGGTTAAGTTATTTGATGAGTTCATTTTGCAAAAAAATTTTTAGGAAAGGAAATTATAAGACGCTATTTTGTATAACTTTTGATTATAAGAATTCCTTTATTGTAGAGCATTTATTAACTCTCCCACCTATGTTCTAATTTGTTCGCCAATAATGAAAGCGGGTAGCAAATTAAAAAATAGAGCACGAAAATTAGCCCATAGACAAAAAATGACGCATTAGGGTTGGTAAGAAGGGAATTTTCAATAATCTGTTGTCCTACTTTTACTACTTCAATGACACCAATGAGGGCGGCGAGTGAGCTGGTTTTAATCATTCGAGTAAATAGATTGATCGCACTTGGCAACAGACGGCGAGTACCCTGTGGTAATTCAATGTGGCGGAAAATCTGCATACGGGTTAAACCAATTGCTTTTGCGGATTCTATTTGGTGTTTTTCGATTGAATCTAAAGCACCGCGTACCAAATCGCCCATTTCAGCCGTTCCCCATAAAGTAAACACCCATATACAAACCCAAACACCGCTAATGTGAATATCTAACCACGTTGATATGCCAAAATAGAGCATAAAGAGCCAAACTAAGATTGGCACAATGCGTATTGTTTCAAGGTAAAAACGAGCAAATCCACGTACAATCAGGCTATTTGAACGCATAATTAAGCCAAATAACGAGCCTAAAACCAGCGATAGCGTAACGGATATAAAGGATATTTTAGCTGTTAGCCATAGCCCTTGAGTCAAGCGGGCGGCATTTTGCCCTTCCCATAACCAATCAAACCCCATATTTTGCCTTCCTTACTCTGTTTTCAAAATGACGGACCAAAAGCGATATTGGTAGCAAGATAATTAAATAAGCAATAAATAGCATAAATAACGCTTCGTTGGTTTTGTAATCCATACCAATAATATCTTTAGTAACAAATAATAATTCTGCTACGGCGATAGCACTAATAACAGAGGTTTCTTTAATTAAAAAGAGTACATTTGCCCCAATGGCTGGAATAGATACTGCCCACGCTTGTGGGAAAATAACATATCGGAAGATTTGGTGAGGTTTTAAGCCGATAGATTTTGCAGCCTCTGTTTGCCCTTTGGGAATAGCTTGTAAACCGGCTCGTAGGCTTTCTGCCATATAGCTAGAACCCAGAAAAACTAAAGCGATTACACCACAAGTGAAGCCGTCCCACTTAATCCCTATTTTCGGTAAGCCATAGTAAAGGAAAAAGAGTTGAATGAGCAAAGGCGTATTACGAGAGAGCTCTATATAACCTTTTGCAATACTATCAAGCGGTCGTATTTTGTAAGCAGTAATAACGGCAACAATCAACCCGAAAAAGAGAGAAAGGGAAATTCCCCAAAACGAGAGTTGCAGGGTAAGCCAAGCTGCATCTAAAAATTTGGGGATACTATTATAAATATAAGTCCAATTCATATCGCATAAACACTTTGGGGATAATGAGGGCTATTGTGTGAGAAGTAAAATCAAAAGGGAAAGAATTAGAACTACTTTTTTATAGAGATTAGTTATAAAAAAATCAGCACATTGCTGTGCTGATTTTTTTAGTTTGAATTATTGACCATAGTAAGCATTTTTACCGTGTTTGCGGAGATAGTGCTTATCTAACAATTCTTGCTGCATTGGCTCGATATCCGGGCGAACTTGGTGGCTGATAAAATTCATATAAGCAACTTCTTCTAGCACAACTGAATTATGCACCGCATCGTGTCCGTTTTTACCCCAAGTGAATGGACCGTGTGAATGCACTAATACGCCCGGAATAGCAGTTGGCTCAATACCACGAGTACGGAAAGTTTCCACAATTACACGACCCGTTTCTAATTCATATCCGCCCGCAATTTCTTCAGGGGTCATTTTACGGGTACAAGGAATTGCACCGTAGAAATAATCACCTTGTGTTGTACCGAGTGCTAACAGATCTTTACCTGCTTGAGCCCAACCCACGGCGTTGCGTGAATGCGTATGTACTACGCCGCCAATATCTGTAAATTCACGATAAAGTTCTAAGTGAGTTTCTGTGTCCGAAGATGGCTTTTTATCGCCATATACACGGTTGCCTTGTAAATCAACAAGCACAATATCTTCAACCGTCATTGCATCATATTCAACACCTGATGGTTTTATAGCAACCAAGCCTGTTTCACGGTCAATTTCACTTACATTGCCCCAAGTGAAAGTAACTAAACCGTGTTTTGGTAATTCTAAATTTGCTTTTAAAACACGTTCTCTTAATGCTTGTAATGCCGGTGTTAATTCGGTTAATTGAGTCATAGCGTGAAGCCCCCTTCTGTCATTTTTTGTTCAATCCAACGGCGAGCATTAATAATCTCAGCGATTGGCTCTTCTGCTTTTTCTGTCCACATTTCGATTAAAAATGCACCACGATAATTTAATTTAGCCAGCGTTCTAAAGCAAGCAACAAAATCTACACAGCCATCACCGAACGGCACATCACGGAATTGTCCTTTGCAAGTTTCAGTTACTTTGTAGGTATCTTTCAAGTGGATTGCTGAAATTTTATCCATTCCCAATTTTAGTTCTTCCGCTACGTTATCATTCCACGCAGAGAGATTACCTAAATCAGGATACACCGTAAACCAAGGAGATTTGATAATATCGTCCCATTTCTTCCAGCGAGTGATGGAACTCATAAATTTGGTATCCATAATTTCCACTGCAATAGTAACTTGGTTGCTTGCCGCAAGCTCTACAGCCCACTCTAAGCCTTCTTGGAAACGTTGGATTGTGCCTTCGTCTTGCTCTTCATAATAAACATCATAGCCGGCAAGCTGAATGGTGCGAATGCCGAGATCAACTGCTAATTGGATAGCCTTTTCCATAATCTCATAGGCTTTTTGACGCGTTGCTTCATCACGAGAACCGAATGGGAAACGGCGATGCCCTGATAAGCACATTGATGGAATGGTTACACCTGTATTAATGATTGTTTTCACTAATTTAGCACGCTCTTTTTTGCTCCAATCAAGGCGGGCGAGGCGTTCGTCTGTTTCGTCAATTGACATTTCCACAAAGTCAAAACCGCAGACTTTAGCGATGGAAAGTCTATCTTGCCACGAAATATTTTTTGGCAAGGCTTTTTCGTAAATACCGAGTTTGTGTTTTCTCATAGTTTTCCCTAAGGTTGATTTTTATTGTATAGAAATAGTACAGCAAGCGGTGTGATTTTTGCAAAATTTTGCCGAAATCAGACCGCTTGTTATGCCAAAATAATTTCTAATCCTTTTGCCTTTAATTCTTGAATAATTGCGGGGTCGGCTTCTTTGCCGGTGATCAGCAAATCGATTTTATCAAATTCTTTGAATAACATTCCGACTTTTTTGCCGAGCTTGGTGCTATCCATTAGCACCACATAACGTTCGGCGTGCATTGCCATTTGTTGTTCGGCATTGGCGATGATCATATCGGTTTTAAATAAACCTTCGGTGGTTAGTCCTTTACCGCTGGTGAACATTGTAGTCGCAGCATAGGTCATCTCATTTTGGGTGTTGAGCGAGAGCATTACTTTTTTATTTTTATTATATTGCCCGCCCATAATCACTACATCATCGTGAGAGCCTTCAATCAACTGATTTGCAAGCGGTAGATAATTGGTAATAATTTGCAATTTTCGCCCACAGAGTACATTGCCGAGCATTTCCATTGTTGAGCCGCAAGTTAAAATTAAACTTTCTCCTTCTTTGCATAAATGCCCTGCTGCTTCAGCAATACGTTGTTTTTCTTTGGCATTGTTGGTTTTTTTAGGCTCTTTATTTGAAGGTGAAAAAATTGCTTCTGCCCCGTTTCTCACTTTTTTTAATTTGCCTTGCTCATTTAATTTACTGATATCTCGCCTTGCGGTGGCAGGCGAAATATTTAGCAACTGCATAATATCAGTAGTTGAGAGAACTTTACGTTCGCCCAGCAATGCTAATAATTCTTTGTGTCTGTAGCTTTCGTTCATTATTCCTTCCTTGTTTGCATTGTTATTGTAAGTTGTAATGAACCTTAAAGATAGAGGCGAATGAAATCCGCCTCTAAGTAGCCATTACAGCATTGATTTAAATTGAATATTTGGCTCTTGCTCGAAGCAGTCATCAAAACCACGAGGGTGGTGGTATTCAATTAAATCTTTATCGCGAGGGTAAACATATTTGCCGCCCACTTCCCAAATGAATGGGTGGAATTGGTATTGCAGGCGGTCTTTACGCATACGCCATAAATCAATGATTTCTTGCGTACTTGCCATAAAGTTTGTCCAAATATCGTGATGAACAGGAATGATTACTTTACAACGTAAGCATTCTGCCATACGCAATAAATCGACAGAAGTCATTTTATCGGCAATACCGACAGGGTTTTCGCCATAGTTATTTAAAGCAACGTCAATATCAAATTGTTTACCGTGTTTAGCAAACTGGATTGAGTAGTGAGAGTCTGCACCGTGATAAATGTTACCGCCAGGGGTTTTAAACACATAGTTTACTGCTTTACGCCCCATTTCTTCGTCAGACGGACAAAGTCCGGCTAACTCGCCACCTCGTTCTTCAGCACCTTCAACAGGTAAAGTTACTAGACAGGTGCGGTCGAAAGAGTCTAAAGCGTGAATTTCGACGTCTTTTAATTTCACTACATCGCCTGGTTTCACGATGATAATACGTTCTTCCGGCACGCCCCATTTTTTCCATAATTCTGCACAGTGCCAAGGACCAACAAATTTAACGTGCTCGAGTTTAGGGTTATTACAAATGGCAGCAGCGACGTTTACGTCAATATGATCTGAGTGATAGTGAGAAGCGAGAATGAAATCAACCTCATTGATCGCAAAAGGATCTAATACCATTGGTTGAGCTCGTAAGTTTGGTTGTAATTTACGCACGCCTGCCATATTTGCCATTTGATGCCCACGCACCATATCTTTTACTTTCTTAGTTGATTTACCACGTCCACACCATAAATCCATACAAATATTTGCACCGGCAGGGGTTTTGATCCAAACACCTACACAGCCTAACCACCACATTGCGAAATTGCCTTCAGGCACAACTTCTTCTTCAATTTCTTCGTTTAACCAAGTCCCCCATTCTGGAAAAGTTGAAAGAATCCAGCTTTCACGGGTAATTTCTTGAATTTTGCTCATTGTGAACTCCTGTTTTGTTCATTTAAAAGAATAATTTAATCAAAACAAATCATATATAATCATAATTAAATAGCCAACTACTTTTTTAGAAAAATGTGATCTAAGTCTAATTTTGGTATTTATTTTTATAGAAATATATTTTAACTATTTGTTAGTTATCTATATTTTAAATATAAAATAGTATTTATAGCTATTTATAACAGTGGAATTAAATAATCAGAGTATATAAAAATAAAATGTGATCTTGCTCACAAATAATAAAAAATAATCTTTTGCAATCTGATAAGAGCATTTATCATTTAATTGATGCCGTAATAGGCTATATTTCCCTCAAATTCAAATCTCTCAAAAAGAGGCTAAATTATGGACTTTTTAACTGAAATTCTCCTTTTCTTAAAGGATCAGGTGTTAAATAAAGCACCATTTTTACTAGGTATTGTGGCTTGTTTAGGCTATATCCTACTGAAAAAAGACACATCGACTATTCTAAAAGGTACGATCAAAACCATCGTCGGTTTTATGATTGTGCAAGCAGGTTCAGGTTTCCTGGTAACAAACTTTAAGCCGGTGATTGATGGTTTAGCAAAATATCACCAATTAGCAGGTGCGGTTATTGACCCTTACACCAGTATGCAATCGACCATTCAAACAATGGGTGAAAATTACTCTTGGGTAGGCTATGCGGTAATTGGTGCATTATTCTTAAATATCTTACTGGTGGTGTTCCGCCGTTTAACCGGTATCCGCACGATTATGCTTACAGGGCACATTATGTTCCAACAAGCAGGCTTGGTTGCAGTGTTCTATATGATCATTGGTGCTTCAATGTGGGAAACCATCATTTACACTTCTGTATTAATGGCACTTTACTGGGGTATTTCTTCCAACATTATGTATAAACCAACCCAAGCAGTAACAGGTGGTGCAGGGTTCTCTATCGGGCATCAACAACAAATTGCTTCTTGGATTGCAGTAAAACTTGCTCCAAAACTTGGCGATAAAAACGATACTGTGGATAAAATGAAATTACCGAACTGGTTAAACATTTTTCACGATAGTATCTCAGCCACAGCCTTAGTAATGACCGTCTTCTTCGGTATTATCTTGCTCTCTTTCGGCTTAGATAACTTAAAAGAGCTTGCCGGCAAAACCAACTGGTTTATGTACATTCTTGAAATGGGCTTGAAATTTGCGGTAGCGATTCAAATCATCGTAACGGGTGTGCGTATGTTTGTGGCAGAATTGTCAGAAGCATTCAAAGGTATCGCAGAACGCTTAATTCCAAACTCTGTGCTTGCAATTGACTGTGCAGCAATCTACGCTTTCTCACCAAATGCAATGGTATTCGGCTTTATGTGGGGTGCTATCGGTCAGTTCGTGGCAGTGGGCGGATTGTTAGCCGTTGGTTCACCGGTGTTAATCATTCCGGGCTTTATTCCAATGTTCTTCTCTAATGCAACCATCGGTGTGTTTGCGAACCAATTCGGTGGTTGGAAAGCGGTGATGAAAATCTGTTTTGTAATGGGTATCATCGAAGTGCTAGGTTCTGCTTGGGTAATCCAAATGTTAGCGAGCCAAGGCACAACCTTCAACGGCTGGATGGGTATGGCAGACTGGGCATTATTCTTCCCACCAATCTTACAAGGTATTATCAGCGTACCGGGTTTCTTCTTCGTGATTGTGGCTGCTGCCCTTGTGTATATGTTCTTCGCCTCTAAACAACTTCGTGCGGAAGAAGCGGAAGCAGCAGCAAAAGGTTTAACCCTTGAACAGTTAGACGGCTACGGCTTAGATGAAGTAAAAGCAGAGCCAAAAGCAGAAATAGTTGTACAACAAGCGGTCGAAAATGCTGAAATTTCTGCAAATCCGATTCGTATTCTTGCGGTATGTGGCTCAGGTCAAGGTTCATCAATGATGATGAAAATGAAGATCAAAGGCTATTTAGACAAACGCGGCATTCCAAATATTATGGACTCTTGTGCGGTAACTGATTACAAAGGCAAATTAAATGAAGTAGATATTATTGTATCAAGCAAACATTTAGCCAATGAAATCGATGTGCCGGAGGGTAAAGCGGTACTCGGCGTGCAAAATATGCTAAACCCGAACTCATTCGGCGATGAATTAGTTGAATTAATCAACAAACATCAGGCAAAATAATCCTAATTCCCCTTACTTTATAAGGGGAAATTTACTAACAGGAATAATATATGAAATTCTCTCGTACTTTTCTATTCACTTTACTATCAACCGCCTTAGTATGTTCTGCTCAAGCAGCACCAAAAGAACCATACACTCAACCGGGTTTTGACACTCGTAGCATTGAAAAACAACAAGCACCAATTCATTGGGTTTCAGTTGAGCAAATCAAAGCAAGCCTTGAAGGAAAGCCGCCAATGAATGTTAGTTTTGATATTGATGATACTGTATTGGCAAGTAGCGGTTGTTTCTATTATGGTAAAGAAAAATATTCACCAAATGATTACAGCTATCTGAAAAATCAAGATTTCTGGGATGAAATCAATGCAGGTTGTGATAAATACTCTATTCCAAAAGAGGCTGCCCGTGAACTTATTAATATGCATCAAGAGCGAGGAGATAAAGTTTTCTTCATCACAGGGCGTACAGCCGGTAAAGATGATCAATTAACACCATTGTTAGCAAAAACATTTGGCATTAAAGATATGCAGCCCGTGAATTTTATGGGGGGACACGGCGTAGATCAGCTTAAAACTAAATTTAATAAAACGGCAGGCATTTTAAAACATAATGTACAGTTACATTATGGCGATAGTGATGATGACATTCTTGCAGCAAAAGAGGCGGGTATTCGTGGTATTCGTTTATTGCGTGCAACCAATTCAACTTATTTACCGTTCCCACAAGCAGGTGGATATGGTGAAGAAGTTTTAATTAATTCTAGTTATTAATCTGTTATGATTTGTATAGTAATTATCTTTAAGGAAAGAAAATGAACTTAAAACAATCTCTTATTGAAAACAATTCAATTCTTCTTAATCAAAAAGCAGCAAACTGGAAAGAAGCAATTAAACTAGGTACAAATTTACTTGAAAAATCAGGGGCTATTGAACCTCGTTACTACGATAACATTATCAGTAAAATTGAAGAAATGGGACCTTATATTATTCTTGCACCGGGTTTAGCAATGCCACACGCACGCCCTGAAGAGGGTGTGGTTAAAACGTCATTTGCGTTAGTAACTTTGGTAGAACCTGTTTATTTTGATGGCGAAGATGAGCCTGTTTCTGTGTTATTTACCCTTGCAGGGAGCGATTCAGACCGCCATATGCAAGGTTTGATGGAAATTACCCAAGTTTTAGACGATGAAGAGAGTGAAACTGGGGTCAATTTAGAAAAAGTCTTAGCCTGTAAAACTGCTGATGATGTTTATGCAATGATTGATAACGCATTGAACGGCTAGTATTAACAAATTTTAAAATCCACAGAGGAATATTAATATGTCAAAACCCTTACTACAAATCGCATTAGATTCACTCAGTTTAGAAAAAGCCGTTGCGGATGCAAAACAAGCTGAAAATTTAGTAGAAATTATAGAATGTGGCACAATTTTAGCCTTTGCAGAAGGTATGAAAGCGATTTCTACCTTACGTGCATTACACCCAAATCACATCATTGTGTGTGATCTAAAAACCACCGACGGTGGTGCAATTTTAGCGAAAATGGCGTTTGAAGCAGGTGCAGATTGGCTTACTGTTTCTGCTGCTGCTCACCCGGCAACCAAAGCTGCTTGCAAAAAAGTGGCTGATGAGTTCAATGCAGCTCACCCGGAACTCAAAGTGAAAAAAGAGATTCAAATTGAAATCTACGGCAACTGGACAGTTGAAAAAGATGCGAAAGAGTGGGTGGAATTAGGGGTTACGCAAGCAATTTATCATCGCTCTCGTGATGCAGAATTAGCAGGTAAAGGCTGGACAGCAGAAGATATCGAGTTAATGAAACAATTGTCTGATCTAGGCATTGAAGTTTCTATCACTGGTGGTATTGTGCCGGAAGATATCCACTTGTTCAAAGAAATTAAAAACGCCAAAGCCTTTATTGCCGGTCGTGCATTAGTGGGTGAAAAAGGCAAACAAACTGCTGAAGCGATTCGTGCAGAAATTGAGAAATATTGGGGTTAATGAGTCTCTATAAAAGAATAGAGTTCTAGCTATCAACTAGAACTCTATTTTTATGTGTTGAAAATAGCGTTATTTAGCTGCCGCTATTTTCCATAGCCTTGCAACATTCTCTGCGGTGGAAATCAGATTTTCTTTACCGAGTTTCAGCGTTTCTTCAAGGCTATTAAGCTGGCGAATAATCGGAAACACTGCATCAATACCGTGTTGATAAACCACAGGGTAGTCTTCTCGTAAACAACCGACAATCGCAATCACTGGCTTGTCAAACTGCTTAGCTGTTTTGGCAACGCCAATTGGGGTCTTACCTGCGATGGATTGAGCGTCCATTCTGCCTTCGCCTGTAATCACCAAATCCGCATTTGCTACTTTTTCGGCAAGACGAGTGGCTTCAATAATAATGTTCACTCCGGAACGAAGTGTAACATTTGGTAACAGTAATAATCCGCCCCCCATTCCGCCTGCCGCTCCAGCCCCTGCGGTATCGGCAATATTCACACCAAGCTGTTTCTGAGCTTGCTCAGCAAAATGGCGGAGAGCATTATCTAAGGTTTTGACCATCTCAGGTGTTGCTCCTTTCTGCGGTCCAAAAATGGCGGAAGCCCCACGCTCGCCACATAACGGATTATCCACATCACAAGCGACTTCAAAGGCGACTTGAGATAAACGTGGATCTAAACCGCTTAAATCAATCTGTTGAATTTGATTTAACGCTTCGCCCCCAAAGCCGATTTCTTGCTTTTCCGCATTGCGAAATGTTGCCCCTAAGGCTTGTAACATTCCCACTCCGCCATCGTTAGTCGCACTGCCACCAATGCCGAGAATGATTTTTTCCACCCCGAAATCGAGTGCGGCTTTAATCAGCTCGCCAGTGCCGTAGCTAGTGGTAATCAGCGGATTTCGCTTGTTGTTTGGTACAAGATGTAAACCACTTGCCGCCGCCATTTCAATAAAGGCGGTTTTTTTATCGCCCGATAGCCCGAAAAAGGCTTCAACTTGGTTTGCAAGCGGTGCTTTTACGCTGATTTTTTGCAAATTACCTTGAGTGGCATCAATCAGCGATTGCACTGAACCTTCACCGCCGTCTGCCATTGGTACAAGCTCATAATCAGCATTCGGGAAAATGCGGGAAAAACCTGTTTGAATTGCCTGAGCCACCTCTAAAGCGGTCAGGCTCTCTTTAAATGAATCGGGAGCAATTACAATCTTCATCATACTTCCTTACAATAATACTAATGAGAGTAGATACACTGTAAGAATACCAACCACGCCCATAATGAAGGTTAGCGTGGTTTGTGTGCGATAACCCTGTTGCGGCGTGAGTTTGGTAAAGTTAGTAACCACCCAGTAATAGCTGTCGTTGGCGTGGGAAACACACATTGAGCCTGCCGCAATTGCCATCACAGTTAGAGCTGCCGCCATTTCGCTGGTTAAACCTAAGGCGTTCATTAGTGAATCCGGGGCGTTGAACATTCCCATAATAGAAGCAGTTGTAATAATCGCCACCGTTGAGCTGCCTTGTGCGGTTTTCAAAATGGCTGAAATCAAGAATGGGAAGAAAATGCCTGCGGTGCTGATAATATGAGCATTTTGTTTGATGTAATCCACAAAACCTGCTTGAGTAATCACATTACCTAACACGCCACCTGCTGCGGTAATGAATAGGATTGGTCCGACTAATTTCAAGGTATCGTTGGTTAAGCTGTCAAACTCTGCCATTTTACCGCTCGAAGCCAGTAAGAAAATCGCAAAGACGACACCAACTGCAAGAGCAATAATCGGGTTGCCGACAAACTGTAAGAATATACCGAAATCACCACTTACGCCTGCGATTTTAGCAATAGAGCCTAACGCCATTAAGATAATCGGTACAAAAATCGGGGCAAGGCTTAAAAAGCCACTCGGTAATTTTCCATAGTGTTTCAGTAAGTCTTCATAACTTTGGCTGATGATTTTATCCGCTTCCGCTTCTTCGCTAACCGAGACTTGTTTACCGATATATTTTGCAAAGAAGTAGCTGGCAATCAACACTGGAATAGAAACCACAACGCCCATTCCGATAACCAATAATAAGTTATGGCTTAATCCTACTGCACCCGCAGCTGCAATCGGACCGGGTGTCGGAGGAATAAAAACGTGAGCAGCATATAAACCGGCACTCAGTGCAACTGCCATTCCAACCGGATTTGCCAAGATTTTTTTGCGAATCGCTTCACGGATTGGGTTTAACACCACAAAACCGCTATCGCAGAAAACAGGAATGCCGACTACCCAGCCCATAATCAGCATTGCAAGCTCAGGGCGTTTTTGCCCAACCACTTTAACTACCATATCGGCAAGTTTCAGGGCGGCTCCTGTTTTTTCTAAAATCGTTCCGATAATTGCCCCAAAGATGATGACAATCCCGATACTTTTGAAGGTGTTACTAAACCCTTCGCCGACAATAGACGGAATTTTCGCCAGCGGTAAACCGGCTAATAGAGCCAATGCCAATGAAATCGACATTAACGCCAAGAAAGGGTGAACTTTCAGTTTGGCAATCATATAGATCATAATAATGATTGCCACCACAAAGGTGAGAATAAGTGCAATACCGGACATAATCAGTCTCCTCGTTGTAGAATAATCAACCCATTATTGGAGATCTGCCGGTAAAAATCTTTATATGAAATTGCAAAAAATTTGTTAAAAATGACCGCTTGTTTTGTATTTTTCTACAATTTTTACGATAAAACCGCACCAAGATAAAGCACAAATTTTTGCTCTATGTTATTGAAAGATAAGCCGGTAATCTGCTCGATCTTCTCTAACCGATAGCGTAGGGTATTTGGGTGGATAAACAATTTTTGTGCGGCGTGATCCAGATCACAATTTGCAAAAAAATAGTGGCGAAGACTTTTCAGTAGCACCTGTTTTTTATCTGAATTCAGCAACGCTTGGAAAGGGACAAGTAACGTTTTTGCCTCCCAAGAGTGGCTAAAACTATGTAGCAAAGCCGGCAGTTTGAAATCTTCAAAATAAATAATCCGCTTGCGACTTTGGATCTGCTCGGCATAGTTGAGCGTATGGCGGGCGGTTTGATATGAAATGTTGGTTTGCGATAAATTCTCAACCGCCAACCCAACCACTGTTTTAAAGGAAATATCGGGATCAGTCAGTTTATTTAACGCATTGCGAATAAGTGATTTATCATTGGATAAATTATTCAATAAGGCGATTTTATCCAAGCTAATTACCGCAGTGAGCAATGCTGGGAAATGGTGCTCGAAGAAATCTATTAAGTGTTGCAATTTTTCAGCGGTTGGCGTATTCACTTTAATCAAGATAACCGACAGTGGTTTTGCAAAATCTTGCTCAAAAAAGACCGCTTGTTCGTGAATTTCTTCCGTGCTGAGTGTGCCTTTTAGCAAAGCTCGCACAAATTCTTCACGATAACGCCGTTGCCAACGTTCTTGTTCCAGCTCAAAGGCTTGTTGCATAATCAGCTCTGCAGCCATTTTCACTAACTGAGCATATTGGCGAATGTCTTGCGGTTGCCCTGAAATTCCTACTACCCCCACGGTAGAGCCGAGATAGTGTAGTGGTAAGTTAATGCCTGCCTTTGCCTCATAGTGCCACTGTTTTGCAAGATTTTCATCAATTTCGACCGCTTGATCTTGGCGTAACGCCAACACCGCCCCGGTATGTCGCTGCCCGATACGAGTGGTATCGCCGGAGGCAATAATGACGCCTTCGTTATCCATCACATTGACGGAATTGGGAATAATCTGCATCGTGCGTTTTACAATACGGTCAGCAATGGCTCGGTTGAGTTTCATCTTTTATCCTGTTGCAATCGGCACAGCCTGTTTAGCGTTTTAAGAGCGAGAAATGTAAAAACTCGACAAAATGATCAGCCCAGTGCATTTCGTGGTGGATTTCGTTCGCCATAATGCGTAGGAGAATGTTGTCCAGTGGCACGCCGGTGCGAATTAGCGACCGGTAATAATTGAGCGAGCAGTCGATGTAGGTTTGGTTCATATTGGAGATAAAGTGTGAATCGATTTCATCGCCTTCATTTGTGCCAACTTGAATAAACACTTTGGTGTTTGGTTGGATTGGGTGCTGGTGCGTAAAGCGTAGGAAATCTGGCTCGCTAAACCACGAGGCAAGAGAGAATACGCCTAAATGCCCGAAAATATGAGGGTAGGCACTTCCCATATAAGCAGTGATAATGCCCCCCATTGAGCTACCGGCAAGTAATGTATGCTCACGCTGTGGTTTGGTTCGATAGTGGATATCAATAAACGGCTTCACTGTTTCCACCACCCATTTGGCATAATCGCCGCCTAAACCACCTGCATTTTTGGTTTCAGGTGTTGAACCTGTGGTGGTTTTCCAAGGACCATATTCATTTAAACGTTCTGTGCCTGCATTATCAATGCCGACAATAATCATTTTTGGTAACTCCGGGTGCGATTTAATGGTTGGAATAATTTTCCACGAATGCCCGGAGTAAGACTCTTTGCTGTAAAACACATTTTGCCCATCGTGCATATATAACACAGGGTAAGTTTCCCATTTTTCGTGATGATAATCTTTCGGCAGCAATACCCGAATACGGCGATGGTGATGTAAGTATGGCACATATAAAAAATGTTCCTGCATTTCCAGATAGTGGTGATTGAAATGTTTATGTGCCATTATGTTTATTCCTTTCTGATATTAAATGTTGTCATAACCTTATTTTACACCTTAATTTTATGACGAGAAACAAGCGGTCATAAAAAGTGAATTTTTTGCAAATTAAAGCAATCGTTTGCCTTATTCTTTTTCGATATATAAAAGAGAAACTGTGATCTAAATCACAGTAATTTTAGCCGGGCTTAGTTAAAATTCCTCCTGATATTTCCAATAAAAGGAGAATGCTATGCAGGCTTCATTACAAGATATACTTGATGTGGTAAAAGCAAAAAATTTAACTTATCAACAAAAGTTGATGAGTTTGGGTAATATTGCCGAGCGGTTATTTAGCCCCGTTGAGTTACTCGGTTATACCGAAGAAGAGTGGGCGTATATTAACAATCAGATGATTTGCGATCTGTGTGAAGGTTATGCGATTTACCGCCCTCGTTATATTCTGCCTGATTATAATGTTTATATTCAAAAAGGTTGTAAATTCTTAGATTTACCACCGCCAACCAATCTTGATGAAGTGCTGGACGGGTTATTGATTCTCTACTCTCACGTTCCGTCAATTACCACTTTCCCTGTCTATATCGGGCGTTTAGATGAATTATTAGATCCGTTTATTACCGATGAAGAACAAGATTACATCAAAATTAAACGTTTCTTAAATCATATCGATAAAACCATTTCAGACTCATTCTGCCACGCTAATATTGGACCTTATGATACCAAAGCAGGGCGTTTAATCTTAAAAGCTGTGATTGAACTTGAAAACACCACGCCGAATATGACGATTCGTTATGATAAAACCAAAACCTCTCGTGAATTTGCGGAATTAGCAGCGAAAGCTTGCTTGTTGGTTTCAAAACCTTCTTTCGCCAATGATGCCTACTACCGCCAAGATTTAGGCGATGAATACGGCATTGCGAGTTGTTATAACGCCTTACCGGAATGTGGCGGTGCTTACACCTTAACCCGTTTACGTTTGGGGACGATTGGGCGAGCGTGTGCAACGGTAGATGAAATGGTCAATAAACTATTGCCAAAAGTAGCGAAGTTAGCCCTTTCTACAATGGATAAACGCCATAAATTTTTGGTAGAAGAAAGTAACTTCTTTGAAAGTAGTTTCTTAGTTCACGAAGGATTTATTAAACGCACGAACTTCACGGGTATGTTTGCGATTGTAGGGCTTGCTGATGCGGTAAATCATTTATTAGAGCAAGAAGGTTTAAGCGAAACCTTCGGACAGAGCAAGCGTGGCGATGAAATTGCAACCCTGATTATGGATAAACTTCAAGAAGTCAATAATGCTCATCAAGGTGTGTATGCAGAACGTACCAACGATCACTATTTACTACACGCTCAAGTTGGGGCAAGTAACCACGCAGAAGATAAATTGAATACGCCGGCTCACCGTATTCGTGTCGGTCAAGAACCAACACTGTTGGCTCATTTAAAACAATCCGCCCCTTTCCATAAATATTTCCCATCGGGTACAGGCGATTTGTTTGCGTTTGACCAAACCTACACCGACCATTTAGATGCCGTTGTGGATATTATTGATGGCTCATTTGAACAAGGTTATCGCTACATTACCACTTACTTGAAAAATACCGATTTAATTCGCGTAACGGGTTATTTAGTGAAGAAAAGTGAGGTGGAACGTTACCGTAAAGGCGAAGCCGTATTGCGTGATACCACTTGGTATGGTGCGGGTACGGACGATTGTGCCAAAGTATTCGACCGTCAGTTGCGTGATGAAGAAAATGTAACTGCGGCACAATAAAATGGCTGCACTTTCTGATATTTTTGTGCCGTTGCATCGCATTATTCCCTTTTCTAATGTGGAAGGGCAGGGTAACCGCACAAGTATTTTTCTACAAGGCTGTAAGCTGAACTGCTTGTATTGCCATAATCCGGAAACAATTCCTCGTTATACAGAGGAGGCAAAACAGGTTAGTTTGCAATACTTATATGATCAGGTGATGGAGGCTGTGCCTTTTATTCGAGGGGTAACTATTTCGGGGGGCGAGCCGACGATTCATCATAAAAAATTAGTTCCGCTGTTTGAAGCATTTCGCCGAAAAGGCTTAACCTGTTATTTAGATAGCAGTGGCTTTTTTGATTTTGAGGCAACAGAGCCGTTAATTAAGGTTACCGATAAATTTCTGTTTGACCTTAAAGGTGATGGAGTAGGTTTACAAACGCTCTGCTTTGATCGAAAAAATCAAACCGGCAAAGTGCCTGAACAGGTTATTCCAAGCGTTAATCATATTAAGCCTGAAAACTTGGCTCGTAATTTGCAAAATTTAGCCAAATTATTACCGCTTGATAAGGTGGAAGAAGTGCGTTTGGTTTACCTCAACGAGTTTTATGATGCCTATCATTTACTCGAAAAAGTAGCTCAATTACTTAAGCCTTATCCAAACGTATTGCTCAAAATTATTCGGGTGCATACTAAAGGAGCAAGAGACGAAGAAGGTTTAGCCTGCTTTGTACCAAGCATTGAGCAAACAGATAAACTGGCGGCATTTGCCAAACAGTGTGGAATAAACAAAATTATTACTATCTATTAACGGAGTTCTCTATGGATATATTCATTAGCATTATCGGCGTATTTGTCCTATTAGGTATAGGGGCTTTACTGTCTAATAATCGACGTGCAATTAATTTGCGAACCGTATTTGGAGCATTAGCCATTCAAATTGCTTTTGCTGCACTTATCCTGTATGTACCGGCAGGGCGTGATGCGTTACTTGCTACCGCAAATGGCGTGAGTAAGGTGATCAATTACGGTAATGAAGGGATTTCATTTCTATTTGGTAACTTAGCTGATCCAAGCAATAGCAGCATTGGCTTTGTGTTCGCCATTAAGGTATTACCGATTATTATCTTCTTCTCTGCACTGATTTCATTACTCTACTACATTGGCGTGATGCAATGGGTGATTAAAATTATTGGTGGCAGCTTACAAAAGTTACTCGGCACTTCACAGGCGGAATCAATGTCTGCGGCAGCGAATATTTTCGTTGGGCAAACAGAAGCGCCATTAGTGGTAAAACCTTATATCAGCCGAATGAGTGATTCAGAACTCTTTGCGGTGATGGTGGGTGGAACAGCATCTATCGCAGGTTCTGTAATGGCTGGTTATGCAGGAATGGGCGTGCCTTTAACTTACTTAATTGCAGCGTCATTTATGGCTGCACCGGCAGGTTTGTTATTTGCGAAATTAATGTATCCGCAAAATGAGCACATTTCAGATACCATTGATGAAAATGTTGAAATCGAAAAACCGAATAATGTAGTGGAAGCCTTAGCTAACGGTGCAAGTTCAGGGGTATCTTTAGCGATTAATGTTGGTGCGATGTTAATTGCCTTTATTGCGGTGATTGCATTACTTAACGGCATTATCGGCGGAATTGGTGGTTTATTTGGGCGTGAAGATTTAACGCTACAAATTCTATTGGGCTACATCTTCCAACCACTTGCATTTATTATTGGTGTGCCTTGGGAAGATGCTGATATTGCAGGTCAGATGATCGGTATGAAATTAGCGGTAAATGAGTTTGTAGGTTATCTGGAATTTGCCAAGTATCTGCAACCTGATTCAGTTGTGCAACTAAGCGATAAAACCAAAGCAATTATTACCTTCGCATTATGTGGTTTCGCTAATATTAGCTCCATTGCGGTATTAATTGGTGGTATCGGCAGTATGGCTCCAAATCGCCGTTCAGACATCGCTCGCTTAGGCTTAAAAGCGGTAATTGGCGGTACATTAGCAAACTTAATGAGTGCAACTATTGCAGGTTTCTTTATCGGCTTAAGTGGTGCTGCTTTAGGTTAATACAAGCGGTCAAATTCGATAAATTTTTTGCAAAAAGCCTAAGTAATTAATGATTACTTAGGCTTTAACTTTATCGGTAATTTAATGTTGGGTTTCCAGCCATTCATTTACTTTGGCTAAGAATATTTTCCCCATTGGGCTTGGATCGCCAGAGAATAAGGTTTGCAGTTTATTATTCTCAATAATATCCCGTCTGAGAGCTAAACGTTCTTCGTGATTTTCCGCTAAACGAATTGCTTGAGCAACATATTCATCTGCGGTTTGAGTAATAAGCCACTCAGGTAATCCAAGACGTTTAAATAATCCTTCATCAATATGTTCGTGAACTTCATCCCCAGTTTTACAAATGCCGACTAAACCTAGGGTTACCATATCAATAATGCCATTAGTATTCCCGAATGGGAATGGGTTTAGCATCATATCGCAGTTTTTTAGGATATTTAGATATTGAGCGTATGGCTGATGTGGGTAGGCGGTTGCATCATTACCTAAATAACTTTTGATAAAACGCTCTACATATGGGTGTGTAATACCTGTCGATTGTCCTAATGCGAAATGGAAATGGACTTTCACTTTTGCGTTATCACGAATAGCCCTTAGTGCTTGTAAGAAATATGGGTTTAATTTCATCGTTGTTGAAGCAATACCAATATTAACTACTTCAGGCTTTTCACGTAGGTTATAGGTTATCTCTTTTGGAGTTAATGCTGAAGGTACATAAGGCAAAGCATCTTTTGGTAAACGTAGTAATTGTTCACTAAAGCATTCTTCAGAGCCGACATAATCATCTTCCACAATCACATATTCTATAAAATCTGAATGCGTGGTTGCCGGATGACCTAATGCAATTGCTTGGATTGGAGCTAAGCGGGTATTACTTGCAAAGATAGTTGTTAAGTCCATACCAATACTAGGCATATAAAAAACCGCTGGATTATATTTATCACAAATTTCTTTTAGCAAGAGCAATCTGTCGAATAAAGTGCCACCTTGTGGATAGGTGTAAAATTCATCAAAAACAGATTTGCCTGCTTCATCTATGGAATTTCCCCCTAAACCAATTATATGAAAATGATCACGAGCTGCAATTAAAGAAGTCGAATGTGTACGGTAAATAGAATGTGAGGAAGTAAAATTCTCAATTAATACTACCATAATAGGTTTTCCACTCTTATAGCCAAGAGTTCTAATTTCCCTATCTTCCCAGCCGGCAGCCAGTAAGTGGCGACGGATAACACTGTTTAATGCTCGTTTGATATTATGTTTATTGTTTTTAACATCATAACTGCAGTGCATATATACATCGTGAGAAATTGCATTAGGCAGTTGATCTAAGTTCTCAAATTGGGCTAATTTTTCAGGAAACCATTGTAAAATAGCAGCACGTTTTGTGAATGCAACAGGTGTTCCAATAAAACGAGGTGATTGTAATGCAAAACACAGTGAAGCTGTAAGTTCCTTAGAAGCATTCCAGGCAGCATCTAGATTCAACAGAATATTCGATTCTGGTAAATATAAAATACAGAATTTGGTTAAGGCTTGTATAGTTGCTTCTAAATCTACTGCATTTGGATTAGTGGAAGTCTTATTTTGATTATAAGTACGCAATATATGATCTGCATTGATATACGGAGAACTTGCAAAAATAAGTGCAATCCAACGTTGTGCAGTTAGAAAGCTAATTGCATCAGATTCCGATATTTCTAATTCAGGGTCTTGGAATAATTGCGTAATGGCTACTGCCATACGAGTACAAAAATAAATTGTTCTATCTGGCTCTAACTCATCTAATTGATGAGGTGCATCAAATTCAATATCGTAAATATTCCCAAAATGACTATCTAACTTGTTGAGAATAGATAATAGTTCAGCACAAGCTAAATCATAATCTTTGTTAGCCACCGCTTGTTCGAAGCGAATGACACTCGGCTGTTTTTCTTCTGACATAATTTTGTCCTTAGTTCAACGTTCCCCACAGATCGTACTCATCTGCATTGGTAATGGTTACTGAAATAACTTGACCGACACTCACGTCTTTATTTTCAATATTATCAACATACACGACACCGTCAATTTCCGGTGCATCAGCCATTGAACGCCCGATAATACCTTCTTCATCAATTTCATCAATGATTACAGGTAAGGTTTTACCGATTTTAGCTTGTAAGCGTGCAGCGGAAATCTCTTGTTGTAACTGCATAAAGCGGTGGAAGCGTTCTTCTTTTACCTCTTCCGGCACTTGATCCGGCATATCGGTTGCAACTGCACCTTCAACAGGGCTGAATTTAAAGCAACCAACACGGTCAAGTTGGGCTTCTTTTAAGAAATCGAGTAATAGTTGGAAATCTTCCTCCGTTTCGCCCGGGAAACCGACAATAAAAGTGGAACGTAGCGTTAATTCAGGGCAGATTTCACGCCATTTTTTGATACGCTCAAGGGTTCTTTCAATCGAGCCGGGGCGTTTCATCGCTTTTAAAATTTTCGGGCTGGCGTGCTGAAGTGGAATATCCAAATACGGCAGAATTTTGCCTGCTGCCATTAGTGGAATTAAATCATCGACGTGCGGATACGGATACACATAATGCAAACGCACCCAAACGCCCATTGAACCTAATTGCTCACAAAGTGTGATTAAGTTACTTTTAATCGGCATACCGTTCCAGAAAACGGTTTTAGTGGCTTCTTCTTTTTTGCGATCTAATGAGTAAGCAGAGGTGTCTTGAGAGACAATTAATAACTCTTTTACACCAGCGTCCACCAAGCGTTTTGCTTCATCTAATACTTGTACGATAGGGCGGCTTGCCAAATCGCCACGCATTGATGGAATGATGCAGAATGTACAACGATGATCACAGCCTTCTGAAATTTTTAAGTAAGCGTAATGCTTTGGTGTGAGTTTTACGCCTTGTTTTGGTACGAGGCTAGTGTAAGGGTTAAATTCCGGTTTCGGCACATATTTGTGAACGTGATTCATCACCGCTTCATAACTGTGCGGACCTGTGATCTCCAATACTTTCGGGTGAACTTCACGAATTTGGTTCTCTTTTGCACCTAAGCAACCTGTAACGATCACTTTTCCGTTTGCTTCTAAGGCTTCGCCAATGCTTTCCAATGATTCTTGCACCGCAGAATCAATAAATCCGCAGGTGTTTACAATCACTAAATCGGCATCTTCATAGCTTGGAATAATGTTATAACCATCAGCACGCAGCTCGGTTAAAATACGTTCGGAATCAACTAAATTTTTAGGGCAGCCTAAGCTGATAAAACCAATATTCGGGGTAGCACTCATATAACTCTCAACAATTAAAAAAGAAAATGCCTACAACTTTTGTCTTGTAGGCAAAAAACTAGCGAGATTTTACAAAAAATTGCCGCAAATAGCGATAACAAGCGGTCATTTTTTGATAAAGTTTTGCAAATAGTTAGTCAATATCATTCAGCATTGCTAATACAATAGCAGATGATTTCTCAGCCGCTAAAGGTAAAAATTCTTCAAATGATAGATGAGACTCTTTATCTGCCACATCAGAAACTGCTCTCACAATCACGAACGGCACGCCAAAACCATTACAAACTTGAGCAATCGCCGCCGCTTCCATTTCTACTGCCACAACATTGGGGAAGTTTTGGCGGATTTCGTTAATTTTTTCTTTGCCATTGATAAAGGCATCGCCACTACAAATTAAGCCTGAAACCACATTAAAACCTGCTTTTTTCGCTTCTTTTTGGGCGAGTTCGACTAATTGTTCGTTTGGCTCAAATGCGGCTGGATTTGCAGGAAGTTGCCCGATTTCATAGCCGAAAGCGGTTACATCAACATCGTGATGGCGTACTTCGGTTGAAATGAGAATATCGCCCACATTTAAGTTTGAGTCTAAGCCACCAGCAGAACCCGTGTTAATAATCATATCAGGTTGCGTGAGCTGAATAAGTAATGTTGTACCGATGGCAGCCGATACTTTACCAATGCCTGATTGTAATAACGCAATACGCGTATTGTTAATTTTTCCTTCAAAAATTTTACAGCCTGCTAATTCCGTGATTTTCGGTTCAACCATTAAGTTGCGTAAAATTTCAACTTCTTGTGCCATTGCACCAATAATACCAATTTTCATTATTTTGCTTTCTCTACAATTCTATTTAATTAAAAAATGCTATTTTAACAGCATTAATAGTGAGGTGGGGGTGTTTCTTCAGAACGTGAAGCCACTTGGCTTACTTGAGCCCCTTTTAATTTTTCAGCAATATGGCGAATTTGAGTTTGTAGCTTATCTATCGCAAATTGTTGCTCGATTAATGATTGATTTAACTCCTCAATAATCAACTCTTGAAAGGCAACTTTCGTCTCCAATTCGGTAATTCTTGCCGATAATGTACAATTATTATCCATTTTAGTGAAAAAAAGGTTGTGTGAAATGAAATTACACTTTACCCTATCTAAAGTCTTCTTAACAGTTATTTTTATAAGGAAAAATTATGTTAAAAATGAAGTTATCCGTAGCTGCCGTTCTTGCAGGGGCATTTTTTGCAACAAATGCAATGGCTGAAGAAAAAGCTGATCCAAAATTTGTTGATGAATCATCTTATGCGGTTGGTGTATTAATGGGTAAAAATATCAATGGTGTGATCGAATCACAAAAAGAGATTTTTACTTATAATCAGGATAAAATTTTAGCGGGTGTGCAAGACACACTGAAGAAAACAGGTAAATTAACTGATGAAGATTTACAAAAACAGTTAAAATCTTTAGATGCTTATTTGTCAGCGAAAGAAGCTAAAATTAACGAAGAAAAAACGAAAGCCACTGTTTCAGCAGGCGATAAATTCCGTGCAGATTACAAAAAACAAGCCGGCGTGAAAGAAACCTCTTCGGGCTTGTTATACAAAATTGAAAAAGCAGGTGAAGGCGAATCTCCAAAACCGCAAGATACGGTTAAAGTTCATTATAAAGGTACTTTAACAGACGGTACGGTGTTTGATAGCTCATACGATCGTGGTGAGCCGATTGAATTCCAATTAAACCAACTTATTCCGGCGTGGATTGAAGCAATCCCAATGTTGAAAAAAGGCGGTAAAATGGAAATTGTTGTTCCACCGAAATTAGGCTATGGTGAACGTGCAGCAGGTAAAATTCCAGCCAATTCAACCTTAAAATTTGAAATTGAATTATTAGATTTCAAAGCGGCAGATGCTAAGAAATAATTGATATTCAATTCTCATTGAAGCTACACAAGCGGTTAGATTTATTATAAGATTTGCAAAAAATGTGATAAAACTAACCGCTTGTAATTTATATTATGACCAAAAAATTCACGCCTTTTTCTGATGAAGATCACGCAATTCTTGCTTCTTACTTCCCCATTGTAGATGGCATTGCCGCCCTTATCGGCGAGCATTGTGAAATTGTTCTCCATTCTTTAGAGTTTCTTGAACATTCCGCGATTTATATTGCAAACGGACACAATACCAATCGTAAAATTGGCTCGCCGATTACTGACCGTGCGTTGAAATCGCTACATCATATGGCAACGGATAGCGTGTCTAAGCCTTATTTCACCAAAGCAAAAGGCGGCGTGTTGATGAAATCTATCACGGTGGCTATTCGTAACGGCAAGCAACACGTTATCGGACTGTTGTGCATTAATATCAATTTAGAAGTGCCGACTTCGCAATTCCTCAGCTCCTTTATTGCTCCGCAAGACGAAGCGGCAGATGTTACCTTTGCCAGCTCGGTGGAAGATTTAGTGGCTCAAACCATTCAAACCACGATTGATGATGTGATGGCAGATCGAACGATTTCTAACAATAATAAAAATCGCCAAATCGTGATTTCTCTGTTTGAAAAAGGCATTTTTGATATTAAAGATGCGATTAACCAAGTAGCTGAGAAGCTGGATATTTCCCGCCATACGGTTTATCTCTACATTCGCCAAATCAAGCAACCGGAGAAAGGGGAGAGTGATTAATGGACTATGTATTAGCGATAAAATCTCCCGTGTATGGCTCGCAAGGGGCGTATTTAGCCTACCAAGTGGCAGAAGAATTATTGCAAGCCAAGCACAATATTCGCCAAGTATTCTTTTTTCAAGAAGGCGTAAGCAATGCCAATGCATTGGTTAATCCTGCAAGTGATGAAATCAATTTAATCGAAAAATGGCAAAAATTAGCCGAATTACACCGCTTGCAACTGCATTTGTGCATCGCCGCCGCTCAGCGTAGAGGTATTGTGGACGAGCAAACTTCCTCTTCCGCCACTACCAATTTAGCACAAGGTTTTACCCTCGCAGGGCTTGGTGAATTCAGCCAGGCTGTATTAAAAGCGGACAGACTTCTCACGTTTTAAAATGAAAAAATATAAAATTGCCTTTCTTTTTACCCAGCCTCCTTTTGGCTCATCAGTTAGCCGTGAAGGGCTAGATGCTTTACTTGCGGCAAGTGCATTTTGTGATGAGCAAGAGCTCGCTATTTGCTTTATCAATGATGGCGTGTTCAATTTAATTTCAAATCAACAGCCGGAACAAATTCTGCAAAAAGATCATATCTCTACGTTTAAATTGTTAGATCTTTATGATTTAAGAGAATGTTTTGTCTGCCAAGAGAGCGTGAATGTGCGTAGATTGGAGAATGCACATTGGATATTGCCAAATGTTCAATGTAAAACGCAAGCGGAAATAATGATGTTACTCAATCAAGCTGAAAAAGTGATGACTTTTTAAGGAATACAATGCTTTATACCCTTTCCAAAGCACAATATGATGATGAAATGCTTAGTCTGTTACATCATTTGAATGACAATGATGCCGTCATTTTATGGCAAGATGGCGTGTTACAAGCGGTCAAAAATCCACAATTTTTTGCAAATTTGCCCCGTTGTTATCTCTTAGAACAAGATGTTATCGCAAGAGGATTACAACAAACTCTCTCTGAATTTCGCACCATTTCATTAGCAGAATGTGTGAAATTAACTGAACGTTATTTTCCTCAAACAGCATTGTAATTTTCTTTGTAATGGCAAATAAATTGAATTATGATGGGAACTACTTTAAAAGGAGGAGTTATTATGAGAACAAAATACCTTGTTTCTTTACTTGCACTTACCCCTGTTTTTGCTGTGGCACAACCAAATGATCCAAATTGGGTTGATAAGCAACATAGCAAAGCCAGTAATACATTGGACCGTTGGGCGAATAATATTAACGATTGGTTAGGTGAAGCTGACCCAGACAAGCCCGGTACGGCTTCTTTGCGTGTTATGCTAGACAGCCGCTGGGATAAATATGACAAATTTACCGTTAAGCCTCGTGTTCGCGGTAAAATCAAATTGCCCGTATTAAAAAAACATCTAAATGTGGTATTTGGTGATGACGAGCTTGATAATGAATTAACCGATAAAAACCACGTTGGAAAATTATACAAAGATATTAAGGCTAACAAACGTTATAATTCCCGCGAAGCAAGAGATTCTAACGCTTCTATCGGTTTACGTTGGTCTGATGGTATTAAAGCATTAGGGATTGAAACCGATTTTGACGTTGGTGTTCGTTCCGGTAGCGATATTTTCGGGCGTGTCCGTGTCAGTAAAGATTGGAAAATTACCGACCAATTTACTACTCGTTTAGAACAAATCTATCGTTATGGTTCAGAGAGTAAGCACTATTTACGCACAAACTTTGAAAATAAATATAATGAAACGGATACAACCTTCATTATGAACCATACTCATTTTGAGTATCGTAATGATTTAGATGAAGAAAGAAGCTGGGGAAACAGTTTATATCGTCAGCATAACTTCAAACCGCTTACGCATATCAGCTATGGTATTGGTATGGGAGGGCGAATGGATAAGGATTTCGCAAGATTTAATTATTGGGGACCATTTGTAACTTACCGCCAACCAATTTGGCGTAATTGGCTCTTTATCCAACCGGAAATTAGTTTCTACAACGATAAAGATAAAGATCGTAAGCACTTTGTTCACACATTTGTACGTTTAGAAGCGATTTTCTAATTTCTATCTATAAATTACAAGCGGTTGATTTTGCAAAATTTTTTACAAAATCAACCGCTTGTCTATTTAATCTAATTAAATAATCCCTTGTCTTTCTAATTTATTTAAGAAATAAGGCATCTGTTTACGCCAAGTCGGCCAGTCGTGGTCGATATCAAAACCCCAATAATCAAACCAAGCCTCAATACCCTTTGCCTTAAAGGCTTCTTGTAGGCGACGGGTATCTTCAACGTGTTGTTCTTCCCAAGCACCTTGTCCAACGGCAATAACATAATGGTTTTGACGATAACGATCTAAGAACCAATCATCGTTTTGTCCCCATACATAATCAATCGGCGAGTTAAAATAGACCGCTTGATCACCATAAAATTCACCTGTGAAGAAACGTGCATCGTAAACACCGCTTAACGCAATAGCAACATCAAATAAATCAGGGTGGCGTAGGGCAAAATTCACCGTATGGAATGCCCCCATACTGCAACCTGTCGCCATCATTGTGCCATTCCATTGCGATTCGTGGCGTATTAACGGCACAAGTTCGTGAATAATGTAGCGGTCGTAAGCATTGTGAGCCAATGCCATATCGTGTCCTGATTTATGCTTAGATAACCAAGATTCTGCATCATAAGAGTCCGGCGTATAGAATTTGATCAAACCTCTTTCGATAAACGAACGGCACGCATCAATCATACCAAAATTGCCATATTCATTTTCATTACCGCCTGATGACGGAAAAACAATAACGGGTTTGCCTGCGTGTCCGTAAACGTTGAATGACATCTCACGCCCTAATTCGCCACTCCAGTGGCTTCTTTTTTCAAAATGCATAGTTCACCTCTTATTGTTTAGCTTGTGCGAATTGTGCGATTTCACGCATTTGTTCCATTGTTTCAGTGCGAGCTAAAATGCCTTTCTCGCCCATTACTTTGGCAAATACGCCCGGTACAGTTTGCACGCTAATAATATTGCCTGCAAACTTCTCACATACGGCTTCAATTGAATTTACATAGTTTTGATTTGCTTTGCGAGAAATATAAACCACATTCCAAGGGTGTTGAATATCTGAGTAGAATTTGTTTTCTTTCACAATATTTGCAAATTCACGGAATACATCAAAATCGTTGGCGTAGTTCCACATATCAATGGTTAAACCACCCGGTGGACGGCAATTAATTTCAAGTGGCAATATTTCGTCTTTTTTACTGCCTTTCACACGGAAAAATTCAAAGTGGAAAAAGCGTTCTTTGACGTTAAAAGCGTCCACACATTTTTTGCCCATTTCAACTAATTTTGGTGAAATTTCGCGTGGCACGTAGTAATACATATCACTATCTTTAGATACGGTATCTAATACCGCTTCAGAATATTCCAGGCTGGAGTAGAACACAATATTGCCTTGGTGGTCGGTTAAACCGTCAAAGGTAATAATATCGCCATCAATAAACTCTTCCATAATGTATTCAACGGTTGGCGTTTTATAACCAAAGAAGGCTTCTAATTCTTCAGCAGATTTAATTTTATAAGTATCGCTTGCTCCGACGCCTGAGTTTGGCTTGATGATCACCGGGAATTTTAATTCTTTCGCTAATTTGCGAGCATCTTCATCATTTTTGAACACTCGACCTTTTGCCACTTTTAAGCCTGTTTTACGGAAAACTTCTTTCATTTGGGCTTTGGTTTTAATTGCCAACATATCGTCAGTTTTATAACCAAACACGTTAAAGTCGGTACGCAATTTGGCATCCAATTCCAACCAATACTCATTGTGCGATTCAATGCGATCAATCCGCCCATATTTGTGAGCAAAATAGGCAACTGCACGGTAAACCTGTTCATAATCTTCCATATTATCAACACGATAATATTCCGTTAAAGAATTACGAAGGTTTTCGCTGAGCGATTCATAAGGTGCATCGGCAATACCTAAGGTATTAAAACCCGCTTCACGCAAACGAACGGCAAAAGTTTCAAAGTTCGTAGGAAAGTGTGGGGAAATCATCACAAAATTGAGTGGTCTGGACATAAGTTTTCCTTTTGAGTTTGCATATTATTAATTCAATAAAGTGATTGTAGGCTAAATTAATTAAATTGCAAAATATATTCAAACAAATAACTTTGCAACAAAAAATAAACTTTTAAATAACGTGTGTTTAATGATTTTGGAATTGATATTTAACAAAAAAGTAACCTTATTAATTTACTAGGATATTTTTCACAAACTCGCACTATTTCTAATTTACATCACAATGGCTATCTATTATGCTAATTGTATTCATCAGTGCTGATACTGGTAAATTACAACATCAATCTATCTAATGGGAGATTTAAAATGGCTGAACAAATTGTTCCTTCAAATGAAGCTATCTTAAAAGCAGTACAAGATACCTTAGTAATTTCAACCACCGATTTACAAGGTGTGATTACTTATGCTAACGATCTTTTCTGTCGTTTAACAGGTTTTTCTCGCGAAGAGCTAATCGGACAACCTCACAATATCGTTCGCCACCCAGCAGTGCCGAAAGAAGTTTATAAAAATATGTGGGATACCATTCAAGCAGGTAAAATTTGGACGGGTATCGTACCAAACTGCGGTAAAGGTGGTGTAGTTTATGTGGTTGATACCACCGTTCAGCCAATGTTTGATGAAGCAGGCAATATCACAGGTTACATCAGCGTTCGCCGTGTAATTAACGATTTAATGACAAACTTTGAAGCAGTTGAATTATCAAAAGAAATCTTTGATGACTTCTACGGCGAATAATTAAAAAGCTAGGATTGCGTGTAAAAGAAGCTCTCTTTTGCACGCAATTTTTTATTCCTTTTAGTTTTCGAGGAGTTTTTATGTCTCTCATTACCCATATTCACATCGCTTATGGTTCAGAGTCTGGCAACGCAGAGAAACTTGCCCAACAGTTAGCCCAACAACCTTTTTTAAATCACTACTCAATGAGCCTTTCCACCCTTAATGAAACGGATTTAACCACTTTCAACCCAAATAGCTTATTGCTGGTTTTAACCAGTTCATTTGGTGATGGCGAACCACCTGAAAATGCCGATGAATTTGCAGAAAAATTGGAAAATTTGACCGCTTGTAATGTGAAATATGCCATTTTCGGACTGGGTGATATTACTTACGATAAATTCTGTGGCTATAGCAAACAATTAGACTGCTTATTGCAGGCAAAACAAGTCCAAGCCGTGATTGAAAGGGTAGATGCAGACCTAAATTATCAAGAAATCTTTAAACAGTGGTTGCCACTTGTGCAGCAGGTTTTAACTCAGCCTAATGAAGCTCCGCTAACCCATCAACTTTCAGTTCAAGTGTATGGAGAGGATGCTACTTATCAAGCAGAAGTGCTAGAAATTAAGCATTTAGCCAATTCAAATCCGCCTGTTTATCATCTTCGATTATCGCTTAAGGATAGCGGTATTTTCTATCAAGCAGGGGATTTAATTTATATCAAAGTAAACCAGCCTGAACAGCTGTTAAACCAATATGCTGAGTGGTTTGATGATACACAGGCTCTTGATGTACTACGCAATAAAGAATTACGCTTATTAAGTAAAAATGTGCTGCGTGATATTCAAAAAATTTGTGGCAGCCAAGCGTTAAAAGACTTAACGAAAATTTCCAACAAAAAAGCACTAGAACAATATTTATACGGACGAGATTTATTAGATGTGCTACAAGATTTTGACCCGAACAAAACCGTTACATTAGCGGATTTAGAGCCGATGTTATCCAACTTATCCGCTCGTGCTTATTCAATTAGCTCTTGTGGTAAAACGCACTCTGATTACGTGGATTTATGCGTTCGACACGTCTATTATGATTTAAACGGCAGAGCTTACCAAGGCACAGCGAGCGACTATCTAGCCAAATTACAAGCGGGTGAATTTGTTTCAATTTTTGCAAAAGCAAATCCAAACTTCCGTTTACCTGAACATTTAAATGCTCCTGTAGTAATGATTGGTTCCGGTACAGGTATTGCACCGCATATTGCCTTTTTACAAGCGTTAGAAAGCCAATATCAAAATGTGGAAAGCTACCTATTTTTTGGGGAGCGTTATCGTTCGAAAGATTTTCTCTATCAAGCAGAATTGGAAAACTATCTCGCCAACGGCACATTAACGCAACTATTTACTGCATTCTCACGCGATCAGGCGGAGAAGTTTTATGTGCAAAACGCTTTAGCTAACCAAGCCGAACTCGTTTGGAAATTGATTCAACAAGGGGCTTATTTCTACATTTGTGGAAGTAAGGCAATGAGCAAAGCTATTGATGCGGAAATCATTAAAATTGCGGAAGAAATCGGCGATCAGCCTTATGTGGATGATTTTAATAATATCATTGCACAGCTTGTGGCAGAAGGGCGTTTAATGCGAGATGTATATTAATCTTTAAAACTCTTCAATGAAAAAGGCACAAAACTGAATTTGTGCCTTTGTGTTTTGCAAAAAAATGTGAAAATCTTACCGCTTGCCGAACATTCCGCCTAAGCTGCCAAGACCACCTAAGCCACCCATTCCTCCGCCCATTAAGCCTTTCATTCCACGCATCATTTTCGACATTCCGCCTTTACGCATTTTTTTCATCATACGCTGCATATCGTCAAATTGTTTGAGTAGTTTATTGACATCTTGTACCTGCGTACCTGAACCGAGTGCGATACGGCGACGGCGTGAGCCTTTGATAATATCCGGGTTAGCTCGCTCTTTTAGCGTCATAGAGTTGATGATCGCTTCCATTTTCACGAACATTTTGTCGTCCACTTGATTTTTAACGTGGTCAGGTAAATTTTTCGCACCCGGTAATTTGTCGAGCATTGACATCATACCGCCCATTTTCTTCATTTCGATAAGCTGCTCACGGAAATCTTCAAGGGTGAAATCGTCCCCTTTCTTGAATTTTGCCGCCATTTTCTCGGCTTTTTCTTGATCGACCGAACGTTGTAAGTCTTCAATTAACGACATTACATCGCCCATACCTAAAATACGGGAGGCAACACGATCAGGATGGAACGGCTCTAACGCATCGGTTTTCTCGCCCACACCCAAGAATTTAATCGGTTTGCCGGTGATTTGGCGGATAGAAAGTGCCGCACCACCACGAGCATCACCATCCACTTTGGTGAGAATTACCCCGGTGAGCGGTAATGCTTCATTGAACGCTTTTGCTGTATTTGCCGCATCTTGACCGGTCATCGCATCAACGGTAAACAAGGTTTCAATCGGGTTCAGCACAGCGTGAATTTGTTGGATCTCTTCCATCATCTCGCCATCAACATGCAAACGACCGGCGGTATCGACAATCAACACATCAAAGAAATTGAGTTTAGCGTGTTTGAGTGCAGCTTCAGCAATCGCTACCGGCTTTTGACTGGTTTCGGTAGGGAAGAAGTCCACTTTTAACGCTTCAGCAAGCGTTTGGAGCTGTTTAATCGCCGCCGGGCGGTAAACGTCGGCAGAGACCACTAATACTTTTTTCTTGTGGCGTTCTTTTAAGAATTTCGCCAATTTGCCGACCGAGGTGGTTTTACCCGCACCTTGTAAACCCGCCATTAAAATGACCGCAGGCGGTTGAGCCGCAAGGTTGAGTTCCTCATTGGCTTCGCCCATCGCACTTTCTAATTCGCTTTGGACGATTTTTAAGAATTCTTGACCCGGAGTGAGGCTTTTGTTTACCTCAACGCCTACCGCACGCTCTTTGACCTTATTGATAAAATCACGCACCACAGGTAGGGCAACGTCCGCTTCAAGCAATGCCATACGCACTTCACGCAGGGTGTCTTTAATATTCTCTTCGGTCAAACGACCTTTACCCGTAATGTTACGCAGGGTTTTGGAAAGTCTATCGGATAGGTTCTCAAACATATTGGGTTCTCAATTTGCAAAATTTTAGAAAAAAATGACCGCTTGCAAGCGGGAAATTACGGACATTATACAAAAAAAAGCGGTGGGATTATAGGGAAATAAAAAAACGACATAGGGGTTTAGGCTATGTCGTAAAATTTGACGATATTCGAGGAATCATTATTATTTAATTATTGTGTTGAGGATAATACTCCGAATACTTCTTAAAAGTGAAGTAAAATTTTCATATTTGTTTCAGAAATGAGAGGTAAATCACATAATTTTTTATAATTTTATGCACAGCAGTTAGAACGATTAAAAGAAAGTGCGAAAAAGGAAAAAGCCCCGATAATTTCTTATCAGGGCTTCAAAATATGGCTCCTCCTGCGGGACTCGAACCTGCGACATATGGATTAACAGTCCACCGTTCTACCGACTGAACTAAGGAGGAATAGATGGTGCCTCGAGGCGGAATCGAACCACCGACACGGGGATTTTCAATCCCCTGCTCTACCGACTGAGCTATCGAGGCAACTCGTCATTTGCGGAGTGCATTATGCTGATTTTTTAGGGCTTCGTCAAATATAATTATCAGAAATTTAACCTTTTTGATCGCATAATACTAAAAATTGAACAATCTCATTTAATTGAGCATTTATAAAAAGTAAAAACCCCGATAATTTCTTATCAGGGTTTCCAAATATGGCTCCTCCTGCGGGACTCGAACCTGCGACATATGGATTAACAGTCCACCGTTCTACCGACTGAACTAAGGAGGAATAGATGGTGCCTCGAGGCGGAATCGAACCACCGACACGGGGATTTTCAATCCCCTGCTCTACCGACTGAGCTATCGAGGCAACGTCGTTGCGTGGTGCATTATGCTGATTTCAGTCCTCAACGTCAAACACTTTTTGCTGAATTTAAAAAAATGCCTGTTTAAATGTGCTTTTTTTATACTTTTAGGCTAAAAAACAACATAATTCACGTATTATCGAATATTTCGATATTTTTCTCTCGCTGTTGTTACTTTTCTTAAATAATTTCTTGCTTGAGAAGATGGGTGAGCGGTGGTTAAAATACGATAAACCGCATCGGCAGATAAATCGTTAATTCTATCAATCGCTTCATACTTATCGGAATCAAACACCCGCAATACCGCACCGGCACCACTGTTATAAGCGGAGATCATCGCATAACGTTTTGCAACAGGGTCAGCAATGCCATCTAAGTATTCATCACGCAAAATAGTTAAGTAGAGCGTACCGGCATCAATATTATTTGATGGATTGTACAGATATTCACGGCTTGGTTGCCCCCCCATACCTTTACGGGCAAAAATATCACGTCCGGCAGTACGAGGCACAACCTGCATCAAACCAATTGCATTCGCATAACTTACCGCATAAGGGTTGAATGCTGATTCCACTTCCATAATCCCTAAAATGAGGCTTGGCTCAATACCATATTGTCTCGCCATTTTACGCACAAGCGGTAAGTATTGTCTTGCACGGACTTCAACGTGCCCTTCCACCATTTTAATCGCTACATACATCGCATTTCGACCATTTTTTAAGCGACGAGTTTGGGCTTTATGTTGAATAAGATAGGTAGCAAAATCATTTGCAAGAGCGACATTAGTAATATCACGACCGAATTGATCTTTTATCTGACCTTTTAAGAACGGATTTGTACTAATTGGCACATCGCCTGATGCAAACAAGTCAATGCCTTTAGGATCTCGACCCATTAATAAAGTGTGAACAATGGAGTTACGGAGATGATTTTGATCGCCTAAGGTCTCAATAGTAATCACCCCTTCTTCAAAGGAAATGTGGCTACGAGTGTAGAATTTATCCGTATATTTTACGTAATCTTTTTTACTCGCCACTAAAAGCTCATTACTTCCCCAAATATCATCAATATTATGAGAAAACTGACCGGTTAAAATATCTAACCCATTAGTATCTTTTGAATAATCTACACGAGTAGATTTCGGTTTTTTACCACTGGAAGATTTATTGCTTCCACAGGCAATAAGAAAAGGAATAATTGCCAGCATTGGCAAATATTTTGCATATTTTTTCATTTTGAATTTAACCTTGAATTATTCGATTGGCTTGTAGCCTTCAATGACGATTTCTTTACCTTCAAACAAGAAATTGACCATCTCTTCTTCAAGTAATTTGCGATGTTCCGGATTCATCATACTGAGTTTTTTTTCATTAACGATCATTGTTTGTTTTTTGATCCACTCAGACCAAGCTTGTTTGCTGATAGTATCAAAAATACGTTTGCCGAGTTCGCCCGGATACAGTTGAAAGTCTAAGCCTTCGGCATCTTGTTTTAGGTATTCGCAAAATACGGTACGAGCCATAATCTAATCCTTAATTTTTGTTTGTTACGCTAAACGCCAGTTCATCTAAAATGCGTTTAACCGGCGTGGCTAAACCTATTTCATTATGTTGGCTGAAATCATACCAATAATCCGCCTTTGAAGATACAGTAGAAAGGTAATTTCCTGCGTTTTCTTCTGCCACAAGCGGTAAGATTTTAGCTATTTTTTGCACATTTAGATCTACCAAAATGGGGGTGATATCTAAATGAAAATGGCTGAATGTGTGTCTAAAAGTGGTTAATTGTTGCGAAATTTGTAAATTTCCTACTAAATCTGACCGCTTGAGTTCCTCTAAACTACCAAATTGTGGAAAGGCAAATAATCCACCCCAAATACCTTTTGCTTCCCGCTTTTGTAATAACACTTTTGAGCCGTTTTTCAGAATTAAAAAATAGGCTTGGCGTTCGGGGAGCGTTTTCTTTGGCTTCTTGGCTGGGAATTTATCCCACGCTTGCATTGCATTTGTTTGGCAATGTTCTTGTAATGGGCAGAGCAGGCATTTTGGCTTAGAGCGAGTACAAATCATCGCCCCTAAATCCATCATTGCTTGGTTAAAATCAGCCACCTGTTCTGTTGGCGTAACACTTTCACTTAACTGCCAAAGTTGGTTTTCAACCGCCTTTTCGCCAGCCCAGCCTTCCACCGCAAAATAGCGGCTTAACACACGTTTAACGTTGCCATCTAAAATCGGGTGCGGAGCATCTAACACCGAAGACAAAATCGCCCCAGCCGTACTTCTCCCCACACCGGACAATGCCAGTACATCATCAAATGTTGTGGGAAACTCGCCACCAAATTCATCTCGAATTTGAATTGCCGCTTTATGCAAGTTTCTCGCTCGTGCGTAGTAGCCCAAGCCCGTCCATAAATGCAGCACTTCATCAATAGAGCCATTAGCTAAGTCAGTAACAGTTGGAAATCGTTCCGTAAAACGTGCAAAATAAGGAATAACGGTGGCAACTTGAGTTTGTTGCAACATCACTTCTGACAACCAAACTTTATACAAGGTTTTATTTTGTTGCCAAGGCAAATGTTTACGCCCGTATTGCTCAAACCACGCTAATACAGATTTTGCAAATGGATCAGACACTTTCGCTGTCGCTAACGGATATTGTGAAGAATTGCTATTCATTAAACATCTTGAAATCAAAAAAAGAAATCATCATACTGCAAGCGGTTGTTTTTGCCAAAAATTTTACATATCGAGGAAAAAATGAAATCTCCTATTCTAGGCTTCCACCACGTTGCTATGATTGTGTCGGATTATGAAAAATCCAAACATTTCTACACCCAGATTTTAGGTGCGGAAATTATTGAAGAAACCTACAGAACCGCACGAGATAGTTACAAATTAGACTTACGTTTTCAAGATGGCTCGCAAATTGAATTATTTAGCTTTCCGGTTACGCCACCTCGCTTTACCTCGCCTGAAGCTTGCGGGTTACGCCATTTAGCATTCAAGGTGGAAAATATTGAACAAGCCATCGCCTTTTTAGAACAGCACAATTTGGCACACGAAGGCATTCGCCTTGATGATCTTACCGGCAAACGTTTCACCTTTTTCCGAGATCCTGACGATCTACCGCTAGAATTTTACGAGATCTAAAATGGTATATTTACTGATCGCAACCTTAATTTGGGCAAGTTCATTTATTGTGGGTAAAGTGGCGATTGCCGAATTTGACCCTGTGCAAATTATGCAAATTCGGCTGACGCTGGCGGCATTTATCGCTCTGCCATTTTTTATGCGAGCCTATCGAAAAATTCAGCAAAATCAGCAAATTAAAGTTTGGTTGATTAGTTTTCTTACTTTTCCGCTCTGTGTAATCTTACAATTTTCAGGCTTGAAATTAACTTCAGCGGCGAGTGCGGTTGCATTACTTGGGCTAAATCCGCTTTTAACGGTATTGGTGGGCTATTTCTGCTTTAAAAAACGGGCAACAAGGCTGGATTTTATCTTAAGTTTGTTCGCTTGTGTCGGCATTCTAATTATGGCAGCAGGGAGTGATGATAGCGGTTCAATTAATATGCTGGGGCTATTGCTCGTAACGTTAGGCAGTTTGAGTTTTATTGTTGGAATGTATCTCAGCAAAGACATTTTACAATCCGTTAAAGTTATAGATTTAACCAATATCACACTAGTACAAGGGGCAATTACCGCTTTACCCATCACATTATTCTTCGCCGAAGATTGGCAATTGCCAACCGGATTGTCGGCGTGGGCGAGTGTGATGTATCTCGGTATTATTTGTACCAGTTTGGCAATGTTGTTGTGGAACAAAGGCATTAGCCAATCATCCCCTATTCTCGCAGGCATTCTGCTTGCTCTTGAGCCTGTGTTTGGATTATTAATGGCGTTACTCTTTTTATCGGAGCAACTGAGCTTTATCACTTGGATTGGTATTATTATCGTCATTTGCACAGCGTTACTTTCTGTTTTTCTGCCGATGATGAAAAGATACAAGCGGTCATTTTAAAAGGATTTTTTACTAATGCAATTTCCTCCTCTTTCTAGTGGCATTTTGCTTCGTCGTTATAAGCGTTTTCTTGCCGATATTCAGCTACCTCACGGCGATCAAATTACCATTCATTGCCCGAATACCGGAGCGATGACAGGTTGTGCTAATGTAGGCGATACGGTTTGGTTTTCCACTTCCAATAACCCAAAACGTAAATACGCCCACACTTGGGAGCTGACCCAAACGCAATCGGGCGATTTCATTTGCGTAAATACTTTGAGAGCTAATCAGCTTGTGCAAGAAGCGTTGGAAAATCAATGGATTAGCGAGCTTGCTGAGTATCAGCAAATTTTACCCGAGCAAAAATATGGAAATGAGAACAGCCGTGTCGATTTTTTATTAAAATCTGACCGCTTGCAGGATTGTTTTGTAGAAGTGAAATCCACCACATTGTTAATGGAAAACGGGGTGGGAATGTTTCCCGATGCGAAAACCGAACGAGGTCAAAAACACTTGCGAGAACTGGCAACTATTGCCGAACAAGGGCTACAAGCGGTCATTTTTTTCGCCATTTTGCACACTGGCATTGATAAATTTGAAGTGGCAAAACAAATCGACCCTAAATATGCAGAATTGTTTGAGCGAGCTAAAAAACAAAATGTGAAAGTTTTGACTTATAAAGTAGATGTGATATTTGAAAACGGTAAGCCGTACGGAATACGATTAAATCGAAAATTGCAATAATCGGAAATAGCTTGTGTATAAAAGTACTTTTTCTATTATACTTCGCCCGAACATTTACTAGGAGAACTTATGCGTTCAGATAATTCACAAGTTTACGGCACAATCAGCCGTACATTACATTGGACGATGGCAATTTGCTTTGGTTTTATGCTTTATACAGGGCTTCAGGGAGAGGCGTTTCGTGAGTGGTTGCCTTATCACAAATCTGTTGGGGCAATTTTAATGTTGCTTATCGTTATTCGAGTGATTTGGGCGATCATCAATCGAAATAACCGCCCTGCACCTGATAATATTTTTGTTACACTCGGACATTTTGCACTTTATGTGTTAATGCTTGCTGTACCAACCATTGCTTTAATCCGCCAATATGGGGCAGCACGAGGTCCGTTAGAAGTGTTTGGTGTGAAAGTGATGGAAGGCTCTACAGAAAAAATCGAATGGGCGGTCTCACTGGGTAACAACTTTCACGGCGAACTTGCGTGGGGGCTATTTGTGTTATCGGCTGGTCATATTGTGATGGCGATTTACCACCAAATTAAAGGTAAAAAGATTTTAAACCGTATGGCTCACTAAAATAAAAAAGAAGATGGCTTGAAGAAATTCAAGCCATTTTTTTGCAAAAAATTCAGTAAAAACGACCGCTTGTAATTGAAATGCAGAGAATGAGCCCCATATAAGCGAAAGTTTTCTAAAAAGAAGGATTTAAAATGACAACAATTGTATGTGTGCGAAAAGACGGAAAAGTGGCTATCGGTGGCGATGGTCAGGCAACACTTGGCAACTGCATTGAAAAAGGCACAGTGCGTAAAGTTCGCCGTTTATATAAAGACAAAGTGGTAACAGGCTTTGCCGGTTCAACGGCTGATGCCTTTATTCTACGTGATTTATTCGAGAAAAAATTAGAATTACATCAAGGGCATTTGGTGAAATCAGCGGTGGAATTGGCAAAAGAGTGGCGTACTGAGCGTGCTTTACGCCGTTTAGAAGCAATGATGATCGTAGCAAATGAAAGTGAGTTCCTGCTGGTTTCAGGTTCAGGTGATGTGATTGAGCCGGAACAAGATGTACTGGCAATCGGCTCAGGCGGAAACTACGCCAAAGCCGCCGCTCTCGCATTACTTCGCACCGAAAATAACCTCTCTGCGAAAGAGATCGTCGCCGAAGCGTTAAAAATCGCCGGCGATATTGATATTTACAGTAATCATAATCACGTTATCGAAGAAGTTTAAATTTTACTCCCCTTTTTTCTAAAAGGGGGAACTGTTTAAGGAAAAATATATGTCAATGACCCCTCGTGAAATCGTCTCAGAATTAGACGCTCATATTATCGGACAAAAAGATGCAAAACGTGCGGTGGCAATCGCTTTGCGTAACCGTTGGAGAAGAATGCAGTTACCTGAAGATCTTCGCCAAGAAGTTACGCCGAAAAACATTTTAATGATTGGTCCAACCGGTGTGGGTAAAACAGAAATTGCTCGCCGTTTGGCAAAATTAGCGAATGCCCCGTTCATTAAAGTGGAAGCAACTAAATTTACCGAAGTCGGCTATGTGGGTAAAGAAGTGGATTCGATTATCCGTGATTTAGCGGACGTTTCGATGAAATTGGTTCGCCAACAAGCGGTAGAAAAAAACAAAATGCGAGCCCAAGATGCGGCGGAAGATCGCATTTTAGATGTGTTATTGCCACCGGCGAAAGATCAATGGGGTAATGTTCAAGAGTCAGATAATCAATCTACTCGCCAAACTTTCCGCAAAAAATTGCGTGAAGGTCAGCTGGACGATAAAGAGATTGAAATCGATGTAGCAGCTCAAGTGAGTGTGGAAATTATGACGCCACCGGGTATGGAAGAGATGACTTCGCAGTTACAATCGCTGTTCGAGGGAATGTCGCCGAACAAAACCAAAAAACGCAAAATGAAAATTAAAGATGCGTTAAAAATTATGTTAGATGAAGAAGCGGCGAAATTAGTAAACCCTGAAGAACTCAAACAACAAGCAATCGAAGCTGTAGAGCAGCACGGGATTGTGTTTATTGATGAGATCGACAAGATCTGCAAAAAAGGCGAACACTCGGGCGGCGATGTTTCCCGTGAAGGGGTTCAACGTGATTTACTGCCGATTATTGAAGGCTCAACTGTAAACACTAAACACGGTATGGTGAAAACCGACCACATTCTGTTTATCTGCTCAGGTGCGTTCCAAGTAGCTCGCCCATCTGATTTATTACCGGAGTTACAAGGTCGTTTACCGATTCGTGTGGAATTAAAATCATTAACCAAAGAAGATTTCGAGCGAATTTTAACCGAGCCAAACGCCTCATTAACGCTGCAATATCGTGAGCTAATGAAAACCGAAGGCGTTGAAATTGAGTTTACCAAAGAAGGCATCAGCCGCATTGCGGAAAGTGCTTTCCGAGTGAATGAGAAAACCGAAAACATCGGGGCAAGACGTTTACACACCGTGCTTGAACGCTTAATGGACGGCATTTCGTTTGATGCGAGCGAGCGTCGTGGAGAGAAAATTGTAATTGACGAAAACTACGTTTCTGAAGCGTTAAATGATGTGGTGGAAAATGAAGATTTAAGTCGTTTTATTTTATAGTAGTAAGTATGCAAGCGGTTATTTTTGCAAAATTTTTTGCGAATTTGACCGCTTGTAGTGAAATATCGTTGTAGAAATGAAAAGTCAATATAAATGGCCTGCTGCGAAGGCAATTTATCCTAATCGTGGTAAAAAATCGTATGCAGGAAAGCGATTACGCTACAACCTCCGCTCCTGGTTGCACTATTTCAAAATCAAGCAATTTGAACAATTTGTCGCTCAACATCCTCAGTTAATACCGCTTTTAAATGCAAGACTGAATTACAGTTACCCACTCGCTCATCGATTTTTAGACAAGCGTTTTTCCTCTACGCAACGCTTAGAGCAGATGTGTGATAATTTGTTGTTTTTACCACAACAGCTTAGCCATCTTCCACCATTATGGGAACAAAAAGTCAGTTTCGGTGAGGTTATTTCTGATTTTGAGCTGATATTAAATATTAACGAGTATCAACCAATGGAAGGTTTTTGGGCATTAGAACTCCGCTATAAACCTGCCGATCAGCTTGTCTATTTATTAGCTTTCGGAAAATTAAATAACGCACTTTTAATTGCGGTAATTCAAGGTCCGAATTTTGATGGTTCAAAAGAATTAGTAAAACAACTCACCAAAGACTGTTATGGCTTACGTCCTGCTTATTTAATGGTGGAAGCAATGAAAGCCTTGACTTCTGTATTGGGCTACGAGAGTTTGTTGGGTATTCCACAGAAATATCAAAACAAATCCCGCCTAGTGCAAAGCAAACGTTATGTGGTGGATTATGATGCAATTTTTGCTGAATCAAACGGTGAGAACAGAAAATATTGGCAATTACCACTGGAATTGAAAAGTAAAAAAATGGACGAAATTCCAAGCAAAAAACGCTCAATGTACCGCAAACGCTATGAAATGCTGGAGAATTTAAAGTCAGCGATGAAAGCCATATTAATCCCAGAAGCTTAAAATAAGCGGTCTGATTCTTGCAAAACTTTGCATAAATCAGACCGCTTGCATTTTATTTAGTACCCATCTTTTTTTAGAAAATTTTATCCCTCACCGCTATTTTATAAAACGATATCTATTTCTTAAATAAAATGAAAAGTAAATATTACATTAATTTCACAATGTAACTATTTTGTTTATTTTCCACACATTTTGTATGGTTTTAAAACATTTTATTTTACAATTAGTTTATATAAAAGACAAAAAATATACTTAAAGCTATAATTTCAGCAATAAATTCTGCTAAATTATAGTTTAATTAATATATTATGCTATAATTTCAATTCTAATTTAGAATCATTATCGAGTGTGAATTATGAATCAACATTACTTTAATCTATTAGGAAATATTACTTGGTTATGGATGAACTCACCTCTTCATAGAGAGTGGAATTGTGAGCTATTAGCTCGTAATGTGATTCCGGCAATTGAAAATGAACAATATATGCTACTTATTGATAATAATGTTCCAATTGCATATTGCAGTTGGGCAGATTTAAGCCTTGAGGCTGAAGTGAAATATATTAAGGATATTAGTTCATTAACACCGGAAGAATGGCAGTCTGGCGATAGACGTTGGATTATTGATTGGGTAGCACCATTCGGGCACTCCCAGCTACTTTATAAAAAAATGTGTCAGAAATACCCTGATACTCTCGTCAGATCTATACGTTTTTATCCAAAACAAAAAGAACTGGGCAAAATTGCCTATTTTAAAGGGGGTAACTTAGATAAAAAAACAGCAAAAAAACGTTTCGATACATATCAAGAAGAGCTGGGGGCAGCTCTTAAAAATGAGTTTAATTTTACTAAATAAAAGGAGACATCCCTTATGGGTAAACTTGCTAATATTTCAACAAACTTAAAAAATTCATTGCAATCCGGTTTGCATAAAACAGGGCAATCTTTAAACCAAGCCGGTCAATCTTTAAAAGCCGGAGCGAAAAAGCTCATCCTCTATATTCCAAAAGATTATGAATATGATTCAGGAAGAGGAAACGGTTTACAGGATTTAGTCAAAGCTGCTCACGAATTAGGTATTGAAGTACAAAGAGAAGAGCGTAATGGTATTGCTACCGCTCAAAACAGTTTAAGTACAATTCAAAATATTCTTGGGTTTAGCGAGCGTGGAATTGTATTGTCTGCTCCTCAACTTGATAAACTGCTTCAAAAATACAAAATCAGTAAAGCACCCGGTTCATCAGAAAATGTAGCTAAAAATTTGGGTAATGCACAAACTTTATTATCGGGTATTCAATCTATCCTTGGCTCAGTTCTTGCTGGAATGGATTTAGATGAAATCTTGAAAAATAAAGGAAGTGAGCTTGAGTTAGCTAAAGCCGGTCTGGACTTGACAAATTCCTTGATTGAAAATATTGCAAATTCTTTGCAAACATTTGATACCTTTGCAGATAAAATTAATCAATTTGGTTCAAAATTGCAGAATGTAAAAGGTTTAGGTGCTTTAGGAGATAAACTTAAAAACTTTAGTGGCTTCAGTAAAGCCGGTCTTGGTTTAGAAGTGATTTCCGGTTTACTTTCCGGTGCAACAGCAGCTCTCGTTCTAGCAGATAAAAATGCCTCTACAGGTAAGAAAGTAGGTGCTGGCTTTGAACTTGTAAACCAAGTTGTTGGTAACATCACCAAAGCTGTTTCCTCTTATATTTTAGCTCAACGTGTTGCGGCTGGTTTATCTTCTACGGGTCCTGTTGCTGCATTGATCGCCTCTACAGTATCACTTGCTATCAGCCCTCTAGCATTTGCAGGGATCGCTGATAAATTTAATCACGCCAAAGCATTAGAAAGTTACGCTGAGCGTTTCAAAAAATTAGGTTACGATGGGGATGATTTACTTGCTCAATATCAAAGAGGAACAGGTACGATCGATGCGTCTGTAACGGCAATCAATACAGCATTGGCTGCAATTTCAGGTGGTGTTTCTGCCGCTGCTGCAGGTTCTTTAGTTGGTGCTCCTATTGCTTTACTTGTATCTGGTATTACCGGTGTTATTTCAACCATTTTGCAGTATTCTAAACAAGCGATGTTTGAACACGTTGCAAACAAAATTCACAATAAAATTGTGGAATGGGAAAAAAATAATCCAGGTAAGAATTACTTTGAAAATGGCTACGATGCACGTTACCTAGCCGGATTACAAGATAATATGAAATTCTTACTCAGCTTAAATCAAGAATTACAAGCTGAACGTGTCATTGCTATTACTCAGCAACAATGGGACAAAAATATTGGTGATTTAGCCGGTATTAGCCGATTAGGGGACAAAGTTATCAGCGGTAAAGCCTATGTTGATGCTTTTGAAGAGGGTAAACACCTTAAAGCCGACAAGCTGGTACAACTAGACTCGGCAAAAGGTATTATTGATGTAAGTAATACTGGAGGAGCAAAAACACAACATATTTTATTCAGAACGCCATTATTAACACCAGGTACTGAGCATCGTGAGCGAGTACAAACCGGTAAGTATGAATACATTACTAAGCTCAATATTAATCGTGTAGATAGCTGGCAAATTAAAGATGGGGCAGCAAGTTCTACTTTAGATCTCACAAATGTGGTGCAACGTATCGGTATTGAGCTAGATCAAGCAGGTAATGTAACTAAAACCAAAGAAACAAAAATTGTCGCTCAACTTGGAGCAGGCGATGATAATGTCTTTGTTGGTTCCGGTACAACAGAAATTGATGGAGGGGAAGGGCACGATCGCGTTCACTATAGTAGAGGTAATTATGGTGCACTTACTATTGATGCAACCCAAGAAACGCAAAAAGGTAGCTATACAGTAAAACGTTTTGTTGAAACAGGAAAAGCATTACATGAAGTTACTTCAACACATACGGCGTTAGTAGGTAGTCGTGAAGAGAAAATAGAGTATCGTCATAGTGATAATACACAACACGCCGGTTATTACACTCAAGATACTTTAAAATCCGTTGAAGAAATTATCGGCACATCGCATAACGATATTTTTAAAGGAAGTAAATTTAATGATATTTTCCACGGTGGTGATGGTGTAGATACTATTAACGGTAACGGTGGTAATGATATCTTACTCGGAGGCAAAGGAGACGATGTCATTGATGGTGGTGATGGCAATGACTTTATCGATGGGGGTAAAGGTAACGACCTCTTATATGGCGATAAAGGCGATGATATTTTTGTTCACCGTCAAGGCGATGGTAATGACGTTATTAGTGATTCTGAGGGTAATGATAAATTATCGTTCTCTGATTCAAACTTAAAAGATTTAACGTTCGAAAAAGTTAAATATAATCTTGTCATTACGAATACTAAGAAAGAGAAAGTTACTATTCAAAACTGGTTCCGTGAAGCTGATCTTGCTAAAGAAGTGCGTAATTATCAAGCAACTAAAGATGAGAAAATTGAAGAAATCATCGGGCGAAATGGTGAGCGGATTACCTCAAGTCAAGTCGATGATCTTATCGCAAAAGGTAACGGTAAAATCGATCAGAATGAACTGACAAAAGTAGTTGATAACTATGAATTGCTTAAGCGTAGTCGAAATGTAACAAATAGCTTAGATAAATTGATTTCATCTGTGAGCTCGTTTACTTCGTCTAATGATTCGAGAAATGTATTAGTGAATCCGACTTCAATGTCAGATCAAAATTTATCTTCTCTTCAATTTGCTAGAGCAGCTTAATTTTTAATGATTGGCAACTCTATATTGTTTTGCACATTATGGAGTTGCCCTTTTATTTTATAAAAGGAGACAATATGGAAGCAAATCATCAAAGGAGTGATCTTGGTTTAGTCGCTCTTACGATGTTAGCACAATATCATAATATTTCGCTTAATCCGGAAGAAATAAAACATAAATTTGATATTGATGGAAAAGGGCTTTCTTTAACCTCTTGGCTTTTAGCCGCAAAATCGTTAGCGTTGAAAGCAAAACACATTAAAAAAGAGATTTCCCGCTTACATTTGGTTAATTTACCTGCCTTAGTTTGGCAAGATAACGGTAAACATTTTTTATTGGTAAAAGTGGATACCGATAATAACCGCTATTTAACTTACGATTTGGAAAAAGATACACCGCAAATTTTATCACGAGACGAGTTTGAAGCTTGCTATCAAGGGCAGTTAATTCTGGTTACTTCCAGAGCCTCTGTCGTGGGGCAGTTAGCAAAATTTGATTTCACTTGGTTTATTCCTGCGGTGATCAAATACCGAAAAATCTTTCTAGAAACCTTAATTGTTTCAATCTTTTTGCAAATTTTTGCCCTAATTACACCGCTATTCTTCCAAGTGGTAATGGATAAAGTATTGGTACATCGAGGTTTTTCAACCTTGAATATCATTACTGTTGCCTTAGCTATTGTGATCATATTTGAAATTGTGTTAAGCGGTTTACGGACCTATATTTTTGCCCACAGTACTAGCCGGATTGATGTGGAATTAGGGGCTAAATTATTTCGGCATTTGTTATCGCTACCTATTTCTTATTTTGAGAACAGACGGGTTGGCGATACGGTTGCACGAGTTAGAGAATTAGATCAAATTCGGAATTTTCTTACCGGACAAGCACTAACTTCGGTCTTGGATTTACTGTTCTCTTTTGTCTTTTTTGCGGTGATGTGGTATTACAGCCCGAAATTAACTCTAGTAGTTCTCGGCTCATTACCCTGCTATATTTTATGGTCGATTTTTATTAGTCCGATTTTAAGGCGACGTTTAGACGATAAATTTGCTCGAAGTGCTGATAACCAATCATTCTTGGTTGAATCAGTAACTGCTATCAATATGATTAAAGCTATGGCGGTTACTCCACAAATGACCGATACGTGGGATAAACAATTGGCAAGCTATGTTTCATCAAGTTTCCGTGTAACCGTATTGGCAACCATTGGGCAACAGGGAGTTCAGCTTATTCAAAAAACCGTAATGGTAATCAACCTTTGGTTGGGAGCACACTTAGTGATCTCAGGTGATCTTAGCATAGGACAATTAATTGCCTTTAATATGCTTTCCGGGCAAGTGATTGCACCGGTAATCCGCTTGGCACAACTCTGGCAAGATTTCCAACAAGTTGGTATTTCTGTTACACGTTTAGGTGATGTTTTAAATTCCCCGACCGAACAATATCAAGGAAAATTATCACTACCTGAAATACAAGGCGACATCGCGTTTAAAAATATTCGTTTTAGATATAAACCGGATGCTCCTACGATTTTAAATAATGTGAATTTAGAGATTAAAAAAGGGGAAGTAATCGGGATTGTTGGGCGTTCAGGCTCAGGTAAAAGTACATTAACAAAATTACTGCAACGTTTTTATATTCCTGAAAACGGTCAGGTGCTTATTGATGGGCACGATCTTGCATTAGCTGACCCAAACTGGCTACGCCGTCAAATCGGGGTGGTTTTGCAAGATAACGTCCTGTTAAACCGTAGTATCCGAGAAAATATAGCCCTATCCGAACCGGGAATGTCAATGGAACGTGTGATTTATGCAGCAAAATTAGCTGGTGCTCATGATTTCATTTCAGAGCTACGTGAAGGTTATAACACTATTGTTGGTGAACAAGGCACAGGGCTTTCCGGCGGACAGCGACAACGGATTGCGATTGCACGAGCTTTAGTGAACAACCCGAAAATCCTGATTTTTGATGAAGCGACTAGTGCCCTCGATTACGAATCTGAACATATTATTATGAAAAATATGCAAAAAATATGCCAAGGAAGAACTGTGATTTTGATTGCACATCGGTTATCAACAGTCAAAAATGCCGACCGAATTATTGTGATGGAAAAAGGGGAAATTGTAGAACAAGGTAAGCATCACGAATTGCTGCAAAACAATAACGGGCTTTACTCCTACTTACATCAATTACAACTGAATTAAGAAGGAAAACAATGAAAATATGGCTTAGTGGTATTTATGAATTTTTCCTACGCTATAAAAATATTTGGGTAGAAGTATGGAAAATTCGTAAAGAATTAGACCACCCAAACAGAAAAAAAGATGAAAGTGAGTTTTTACCGGCACATTTAGAGCTGATTGAAACCCCGGTTTCTAAAAAGCCACGCCTAATTGCCTATTTAATTATGCTGTTTTTAGCGGTGGCAATTGTGCTTGCAAGTGTCAGTAAAGTGGAAATTGTGGCGACTGCACCTGGTAAATTAACCTTTAGTGGTAGAAGTAAAGAAATTAAACCGATTGAAAATACGATCGTACAAGAAATTTTTGTTAAGGACGGGCAATTTGTAGAAAAAGGTCAATTATTAGTCAGTTTAACTGCTTTGGGCTCTGATGCAGATATCAAAAAGACCATTACTTCACTCTCTTTGGCAAAACTAGAGAACTATCGCTACCAAACCCTACTTACTGCCATTGAAAAAGAGTCATTACCGGTTATCGATTTATCCAACACCGAATTTAAAGATTCATCGGAGGAAGACAGGTTACGTATTAAGCATTTAATCGAAGAGCAATACACGACTTGGCAAAAACAAAAAACGCAGAAAACCTTAGCTTATAAACGTAAAGATGCAGAAAAACAGACCATATCTGCTTACGTTCGTAAATATGAAGGTGCAACTCGTATTGAGCAAGAAAAGTTAAAGGACTTTAGAAAACTTTATCAACAAAAGTCTTTATCTAAACACGAACTTCTCTCGCAAGAAAATAAAGCCATTGAAGCACAAAACGAGTTGGCGGTTTATCGTTCAAAATTAAATGAATTAGAAAGTGATCTTCTCAATGTGAAAGAAGAACTTGAATTGATCACACAATTCTTTAAAAGCGATGTATTGGAAAAATTAAAACAGCATATTGAAAATGAGCGTCAGCTCCGGCTTGAGTTGGAAAAAAATGACCAACGTAGACAAGCTTCTATGATCAGAGCTCCGGTTTCCGGTACGGTGCAACAGCTGAAAATTCATACTATAGGTGGTGTTGTTACCACAGCTGAAACCTTGATGATTATTGTGCCGGAAGATGATGTATTAGAAGCTACCGCTCTGATTCAAAATAAAGACATCGGCTTTGTTGCTGCAGGGCAAGAGGTGATTATTAAAGTAGAAACTTTCCCTTATACCCGATACGGCTATATTACCGGAAGGATTAAACACATCAGCCCGGATGCTATCGAACAACCTAATTTAGGATTGGTGTTTAATGCAACTATCAGTATAGACAAACAAGCACTCTCATCTCCGGACGGTCATAAAATAGAGCTCGGCTCAGGTATGACGATTACCGCTGAAATCAAAACAGGTGAGCGAAGTGTAATGAGCTATTTGCTCAGTCCATTGGAGGAATCTGTTACAGAAAGTTTAAGGGAACGCTAAATCGAACCTAAACAAAGCCATAATAGCCATTTTGCAGCTATTATGGCTTTACTTTTATATGCATAAATAGATTTTTAGCATCACAAGCGGTTAAAAAAAGAGGTTTTTTTACACTTTTATAACAAATCGTTCTATATCAAAATTTCTAATTCTTTTCTTTTATAGACAATTTCCTCTATTTTTTCTGCATTCCAAATAAACAATTAAAAAGAGGATTTATGAGCCTTATTGTTACTGATCTTTCTCTTGGCTATGAGAAAAACAGGCAAACCAAGACAATTTTGCAAGATGTGAATTTTGAGGTAAATAGCGGTACGCTGACTTCTATTTTAGGTCCGAGCGGTGTGGGTAAATCATCATTACTGCGTGTGATTGCAGGTTTAGATAAACCATTAAGTGGTAATGTCGCATTGTTTGGGGAGCAAATCAGTCAGCCACACCCGGATGTCGGTTTTGTGTTCCAATCTGCCACATTATTGCCTTGGCTTTCGGTCAGAAATAATGTGGCATTTGGGCTGGATTTTAAATGCCGCACGCCACTTTCAAAAGCAGATATTCAAAAACGGGTAGAAGAAGCATTAGAGGAAGTCGGTTTAAGCCACGCTATTGATGCGATGCCGCACGAACTTTCGGGCGGTATGGCTCAGCGTGTGAATTTAGCTCGAGCCTTAGCTCGTCAGCCGAAAGTGATTTTGCTCGATGAGCCGTTTTCTGCCCTTGATGAAGTCATTCGCAGCCAAATGCAAACCTTATTACACGATATTGTTCGTCACCATAATGCCGCGGCAATTATGGTAACGCACGATATTGATGAAGCCTTATTAGTTTCTGATGATGTGCTATTACTTGGTGGCACACCTGCTCATATTGTTGGGAAATGGCATTTGTCTGATCTATTCCCTCGTACCGATTTGCTTAGTTTAAATCATATTCGAGTGGATATTTTACAATCTCTTAAGCAGGCTCAGCAGAAAAATCAGCCGGAGCCAGCGATTGATTTCGTGATTTAGGGGGATTTATGGATCAGCAACGCAGAGATTTTATGAAATTACTCAGCCTGTTTTCGGTTGCAGGGAGCTTTCCGTTATTACAAGCCTGTGAGCAGGTGCAAAAAAATGCGGAAAATCGACCGCTTGTGATTGGCTATTTACCGATTACCGATGCAACCCCGTTGCTTGTCGCTCACGCGAAAGGATTATTTGAAAAGCACGGCGTGAAGGTGGAAAAGCCGGTGATGTTCCGCAGTTGGGCACAGTTGGTAGAAGCCTTTTTAAGCGGCAATGTGAATGTGGTGCACCTGCTTTCGCCGATGAGTTTATGGGCGAAATATGGGGCAAATGCTCCGGTGAAAGCGGTGATGTGGAATCACTTAGCAGGTTCAGCTCTCACGGTTCGCCCTGAAATTAATAGCATTGCAGAGTTATCGGGCAAAACGGTAGCAATTCCGTTTTGGTATTCGATTCACAACATCGTATTGCAACGTTTATTGCGTGAAAATGGCTTGAAAATTACCGAAAAAGAGCCGAAAAGCGGTGAAGTGCGTTTAAGTGTGATGGCTCCTTCTGATATGGTGGCGGCACTTGCAAGTGAAGCTATTTCCGGCTTTATTGTTGCAGAACCTTTCAATGCATTAGCAGAAGCTAAAGGGGTCGGCAAAGTACTGCGTTTTAGCGGCGATGTGTGGAAAGATCACGCCTGTTGCTTAACCTTAATGCACGAATACGACATTCAACATCGCCCCGAATGGGTGCAAAAAGTGGTGAATGCTTTAACCGAAGCTCAGGTTTTTACTCTCGCCAACCGTGCGGAAACTGCTAAATTATTGGCTAGAGGCAGTGGCTATACGCCGCACGATCAAAAAGTGTTGGAAAACGTGCTAGCTCCAAGTCAAGCACAGATGGATAAATATGTGGAAACGGGGGCGATTGTTAATCCGCAGTGGCACCAAGAACGCATCGGCTTTCAACCTTATCCGTTTGATTCTTATATGGAAGAGTTGGTGAAAATGCTGAAAGAAACACACATCGCAGGCAATAACGCCTTTTTACAACCGCTTGATCCTGTAGAAGCCGCAAAAGCGATTAACGAACCAAAGTTTGTGCGAAAAGCTATTGAAGAAGGAGGTTGGATTGAAACCTTCAACTTACAAGCAGGTTGGACAAGAACGGAAGAAATCAGCATATAGAGATTAAGGAACAGTATGAAACAGAAATATATTTATGGCTTAGCAGGTTTATTGCTACTGCTTTTAAGTTGGCAATTAGGCACAACGTTATTAAGCCAAAGATTACCGATGGCATCAATGTTAGCTCCAGCCAAAACGTGGGAGAGTTTTGGTTGGCTGATTTCTTCGGGTGAAATTTTTCCGCACTTATTGGCAAGTTTAAAAAGAATTGTTGTAGGATTAGCGACAGCATTGTTGATTGGTGTACCCGTTGGGTTATTACTTGGCTTTTCCCGCCATTTGGAAATGCTTTGCACGCCATCATTTCAGCTGCTGAGAATGATTTCTCCACTTTCGTGGATGCCCATTATCGTAATGTTATTAGGCGTAGGTGATTTGCCGATCTATTTCTTACTCGCTTTTGCAACGGTATGGTCATTAATTATTTCCACCGCCTCAGGGGTGAAAAATATCGACTCGCAATGGCTACAACTGGGTAAAGTGATGTCAGCCTCTCGCAAAGAATTGTTGTGTAAAATTGTTGTGCCTGCTATTACAGGACACGTTCTAACGGGCTTACGAGTGGCGGTTGGTATTGCGTGGGTGGTGCTTGTACCTTGTGAAATGTTAGGCGTAAACGAAGGCTTAGGCTATTTCATTTTAGACACTCGCGATAGATTAGCCTATTCTGAATTAATGGCAGTAATTGTCATCATTGGCTTAATTGGCTGGGCATTGGATAGTTTAATTCGCTTAGCGTTAGCGAAAGGCGGAAAATAATTTCATCATTTACAAGCGGTTGTTTTTTGCAAAAAAATTGCAAAATATAACCGCTTGTTTATTCCAAAAAAGCATATTACTTTCCTTTCTTTTATTTCATCGCAATAAAAAAGCCTATTAAGATAACCTTAATAACACATTATAAGGGGTAAACACAATGTCAGTACTTTCGACATCTTTTATTGAATGGCTGCAAGAAAACGCAGAGAGTTTAGATCAATCTAACCAGCACGCTGATTTGTTAATTCGCAAAATTGCGGCTGAAAATCTGTTCAAAATTGGGGTGCCGACAGAATTGGGGGGCAATGGCGGTAATTTAGTTGATGCGATTAAAGCGATTTCTGAGCTGGGTAATCACTCATTAGCGGCGGCTTTTGTTTCGTGGGGACATCGTACTTTTATTGAGCATATTATTGCTTCGAAAAATCCTATTCCTAGAGAAATCTATTTGGCAGATTTGCTGAGTGGCAATTTAACTGCCGGCACTGGGTTATCGAACGCGATGAAATTTCTGGCTGGCATCGAAGAGTTAAATGTCAAAATTAGTGAAGAAAACGGCAAACGTTATTTAAATGGTCGCCTGCCGTGGGTAACGAATTTACGTTCAGACCGCTTTGTAGCAAGTTTTGTGGCGGGTTTTGAAGATGAGCGTAAACCGATTGTGATTGCGATTCCTTCTACGGCTCAAGGTTTAACCCGCACCAAAGAATTGGAGTTTATGTCGTTACAAGGGACGAATACTACCGCTCTCATATTTGAAAATGTGGAATTACTAGATGAATGGATTCTGGCTGATAACGCTCCGGAGTTTTTAGCAGCAACTCGCCCTGCGTTCTTAGGTTTACAATTTGGTTTACCTTTTGGTTTAGTGGAAAAAAGTTTAGCGGAAATTGAAAAATCGCTCTCATTCCGAGCGATTCTCACTTCTGAATGGCAAACTCAAGTTGATGCTTTAAACGATATTAAAACTCGTCTATTTAATGGCTTAAATGACGAAGGCTATTTCGTTCGCCACCCGAAAGAGCTATTTCAAGCCAGAATCGATATTGTGAATGTGGTTGCACAAGCCATTTTGTTAGAACTACAAGCCAGCGGTGGGCGTGGCTATTTGAAAAATGATACCTCAGGCTTCAGCCGTCGTTGGAAAGAAGCCGCATTCTTACCCGTTGTTACCCCAAGTGCGGTGCAGTTAAGAATAGTATTGGCGAATTGTTAAGAAATGGAGAGGCAAATGTTTGCCTCTTTTTTATTTGCAAAAAATGAGATAAAAAGAACCGCTTGTAGATATAAAAAAGGACGCATTGAAAGCGTCCTAATTTGATTTGATCCCTATTACGCAAAAGGCTGTAACTCTGGGTTAATTGGAGTTTCTGCAATGTTGTTTACATAGTTGCATAACGTTGCCAAACTCACACCTAAAATCACGTCAATTGCATTTTGTTGATTATAACCTGCAGCAAAAAACTCATTGAGTTGTGCTTCGGTCAATTTTGCTTTTTGTAGCATTACTGCAAGAGTGAAACGAGCTAAAGTGTCTAATTTATCATCAGAATCAATGCGAGAGGTTGCACGCAACGCATTTACGACTTCTTCAGGCATTTTTAACAATTTTAACGCGATTTTAGTATGACCTGCCACACAGAATCCACAACCGTTTACCACTGCTGCAGTAATTTGTACCACTTCACGTTCCTCTGCAGTTAAGCTGTTGCGACCGTTAATACCGCCTACTGTGCGGTAGGTTTCTAACGCAGTCGGGGCATTTGCTAACACGCCGATAAGATTTGGGATAAAGCCATTTGCTTGTTGTACCGCTTTTAATGCTTCTTGTGCGGCTTCCGGTGCAGATTCAATAGTGTGAATTTGAAATTTTGACATAATTATTCCTTATCAATTTATGGGTTGAATAGGCTAATCATAAATAAAACATTCTTCTACAACAAATCAAAATGACTATGTGATATAACTAAAAGATCTTAAAAGGGAGTATAGTTGCCGATACTCCCTTTCTGTTTAGTTTAAGTTGGAAATTACTCTTCAGCGTCTTCTTTCGCCCATTCTAATGAACGGCGAACCGCTTTTTTCCAGCCTTTATAGCGTTTAGCTCGTTTTTCTTGGTCGCCATCCGGTGTGAAGGTTCGTTCAATTTCTGCTTTATCTTTTAGCTCCTCCAAATCTTTCCAGAAACCAACGGCAATACCGGCAAGATAAGCAGCTCCTAACGCAGTAACTTCTTTCACTTTTGGACGCTCAACTTTGGTGTCTAAAATATCTGCTTGGAATTGCATTAAGAAGTTGTTTGCTGTCGCACCGCCATCAACACGCAATGCTTGCAGTTTCGCTTTTGAATCAGACTGCATTGCTTCTAACACATCTCGAGTTTGGTAAGCGATAGATTCCAAAGTTGCACGCACGATATGATTGCGGTTTGCCCCACGAGTTAAACCGAAAATTGAGCCTCGTGCATACGGATCCCAATATGGTGCACCTAAGCCGGTAAATGCCGGTACAACGTAAACGCCGTTTGAGCTATCTTCTTTCGTTGCAAAATATTCGCTATCGAAACTGTCGTGAACAATTTTCAGCTCATCACGCAACCATTGAATGGAGGCTCCCGCAATAAAGACAGAACCTTCTAACGCATATTCAGGCTCGCCTTTCGCATTACAAGCAATGGTGGTTAATAAGCCGTTTTCGGACTGAATCGCAGTATTACCTGTGTGCATCAGCATAAAACAGCCTGTGCCGTAGGTATTTTTCGCTTGTCCTTCCTTAACACATAAATGACCATAAAGAGCCGCTTGTTGGTCGCCTGCGATACCTGCAATTGGAATACGCACACCGCCTTGTCCGCCGATATTGGTTTTGCCGTAAATTTCAGAGGAATTTTTCACTTCCGGTAACATTGATCGTGGAATATTCAGTAATTCCAGCATCTTATCGTCCCACTGCTTGGTGTGAATGTTAAATAACATCGTACGAGAAGCATTGGTGTAATCGGTAATATGCACACGCCCTTGAGTTAATTTCCATACCAGCCAAGTATCGACCGTACCAAATAATAACTCACCTCGTTCTGCTTTTTCTCTTGCTCCTTCTACGTTATCTAAAATCCATTTTACTTTTGTGCCGGAGAAGTATGGATCGACAACTAAGCCTGTGGTTTTACGAATATACTCTTCGTGTCCGTCTGATTTTAATTTATCGGTAATATCAGAGGTACGGCGGCATTGCCATACAATCGCATTATAAACAGGTTTACCGCTCTCTTTTTCCCACACAATGGTAGTTTCACGCTGGTTAGTAATACCAATTGCAGCAATACTATCAGGGCTAATACCTGCCTTTGCCACCACTTCATTTAAGGTCGAACTTTGGGTAGCCCAAATTTCCATCGGGTTATGTTCTACCCAACCAGCTTGTGGATAAATTTGGGTAAATTCACGTTGTGCCACTTCAACAACATTGGCATTTTTATCTAGTAATACCGCACGGGAGCTTGTTGTGCCTTGATCAAGGGCGATGATATATTGTTTGTCCATAGATTACTCCTGAATATTTGCCGGAAGGTTTTTGTGAATAAGATTTTTATAGCCCCAAGCACCGAATAACGCACCGCAGATTGGAGCAACAATTGGAATAATGAAATAAGGGATTTCTTTACCGCCGGTGAGTGCAATTTCGCCCCAACCTGCAAGGAAAGCAAAGAGTTTAGGTCCAAAATCACGAGCCGGGTTCATCGCAAAGCCTGTTAATGGACCGGTTGCCCCACCGATAACAGCGATTAATAAACCGATGAGCAATGCCGCTAAAGCTTTATTTGGTAAGCCGTTTTTATCATCACCGATTGCTAAAATGGTAGACATTAACACGGCAGTAATCACAAATTCCACAATAAATGCCGTTAATAATGTAATATTTGGGTTTGGATAAGTTGAGAACACACCGGCAAAACCAACAGTTTCACCACGTACAATCCCTTGAGCTGCTTCGGCTGCTGCAAAGAGATCGCTATACATAAAATAGATAAGTGCAACAGAGCAGAAAGCACCTGCTACTTGAGCGATGATATAGGGTAGAATTTTGTGTTTTTCAAAACCGTAAAATGCAGCGAGTGCGATAGTTACAGCTGGGTTAAGGTGAGCACCGGAAATCCCGGCAGAAATATAAATTGCCATTGAGACCCCAATACCCCAAACAATTGCAATTTCCCATAAACCGAAACTTGCACCAGCAACTTGTGCAGCCGCTACGCAGCCGGCACCAAAGAAGAGAATGAAAGCTGTACCGATAAATTCGCCGATACAAGCATTGCGTAAGGTTCTGTCCATAACGTTCCCCTTAAGAAGAAATGATTGAAAACCAATAAAGAAATGTTTGAAAATGAAAATATTTTCGAGCTGATATTGCCAAAACACCATTTTTTAAGCAAATGGGAAATTTTAAATTTGTGAAATCCATCACATTATTTTTTTAAATCAACTATTTCTAGGTATAATTTTACAAATCATTTTTTAGGGCAAAATATGTACTCAGTTTTTATACTTTCAACCGGTGCAGTACTTGGGGCATTGTCTCGTTGGCAATTAGGCGTGTGGGTTAATCCATTACTTAATCAGCTTGCATTAGGCACATTGTTAGCAAATTGGGCCGGTTGCTTTCTGATTGGTATTGCGATGGGGTTTAATTTAGGCGATAGCCAAAAATTATTATTTATTACAGGCTTTCTCGGCAGTTTCACCACCTTTTCAAGTTTTTCCGCAGAGTTAAGCGAGAAATTATTAGCGGAAAAATGGGGAGAATTTATCACGGTATTAAGCCTGCATTTAGTGGGCGGCATTGTACTCACAATTTGTGGCATTTTGCTCACTCGTTGTCTTACAAGCGGTTAAATTTGCTGAAAAATTTGCAAATAAAAAACCTCCCAATCGGGAGGTTTTTCGTGGAACTTTTACAGTAACATATTCGATAGTAATAAACCAAAGCCGATACTGAAAATCATACTGAGTAAGCCCGGTAACATAAAGCTATGGTTGAAAATAAACTTACCAATGCGAGTTGTACCCGTTGTATCAAAGTCGATTGAAGCAATAATCGGACCATAGTTCGGAATGAAGAAGTAGCCGTTTACGGCAACAAATACCCCGATTAATACCGGTGCAGGAATACCGATTGCAATCGCCACAGGGAATAGAGTTGCAACCGTTGCCCCTTGGCTATTTACTAATACAGAAAGTACGAATAGTGCGAATGCAAATGCCCAAGGTGCAGTTTCAACTAAGCCTGACACCATAGATTTTACTTCATCCATATGACCTTGCATTAAGGTATCGCCTAACCACGCAATACCGAAAATCGCAATTACCGCACGCATACCAGCGTGGAATACTGAGCCTTTGGTAATTTCATTGCCGTCCGGCTTGCAGAGTAAAATGATTAATGCACCTACGCTTAACATTACGATTTCAATGGTGTGAGCCATACCCATCGGTTTGCCGTCAAACACAGGGCGAAGTGAAGGCATTGCACCCATTAAAACCACTAATAATGCACCGAATAAGAATAAGCCAACGGATAATTTTGCAGTTGGTTTTAACGGTAATTCGGTTGGGTTTGCGGTGATGTGGTTTGCTTTCACATACTCAGGATCTTGCAATAATTTTTGATAGTGTGGGTCGTCTTTCAACTCTTTACCCATTTTATTCACAAATACGCAAGCTAAGCCTAAACCTAATAATGTTGAAGGAATAGTTACACTTAATACATCGCCTAAGTGAATGCCTTGTGGTTCAAGGAATGCTACCACTGCGACGACTGCCGCTGCAATCGGGCTTGCTACAATCGCAAATTGTGAGGCAATTACCGCCATTGAGAGAGGACGCTCAGGGCGAATACCGTTATGGCGGCTTACCTCAGCGATTACAGGTAATACAGAGTAAGCAACGTGTCCTGTACCTGCAAGCACAGTAAATGTCCAAGTTACAAGTGGTGCGATAAAGGTAATGTGTTTTGGATTTTTACGCAAAATACGAGTGGCGATTTTGATCATATAATCTAAACCACCAGCGGCTTGCATTGCAGCCGCTGCTGCAACTACCGCCATAATCATAAACATTACATCAATCGGTAATCCTGCCGGTTTTAAGCCAAAGCCAAATGACAAAATGGCTAAACCTAAACCACCAAATACCCCTAATCCGATACCACCAACGCGAGCACCGACCAAAATGCACAGTAACACTATAGCAAATTGGATAATAAACATAGCAGACATAATCTGACTCCTTTATATTAAAAAATGAAATCGATCACAAAAGAAATTGATATTTCTTCTTAAATTAATCGACGGCTACTATATCAATAAAGCAAAGTAATCTCTATAATCTAAATCAATAAAAGCTTTAAAAAATTTAAGGAAAAGTATGCAATTTTCAAAAATGCACGGACTTGGTAATGATTTTGTGGTGGTTGATGGTGTAACCCAAAATGTGTACCTGACAGAGGAGATGATCCGCACTTTATCAGACCGACATCGCGGAATCGGGTTTGACCAACTTTTATTAGTCGAACCGCCTTACGATCCGGAATTGGACTTTCATTACCGCATTTTCAATGCCGATGGCAGTGAAGTTTCACAATGTGGAAATGGGGCGAGATGTTTTGCCCGTTTTGTAACCTTAAAGGGTTTAACTAGCAAAAAAGATATTTATGTTAGCACCGCAAAAGGCAAAATGGTGCTGACGGTGCAAGATGACGACAAAGTGCGAGTGAATATGGGCGAGCCGATTTGGGAACCTGCACAAATCCCATTTACGGCGAATAAATTTGAGAAAAACTATATTTTACGCACTGATTTGCAAACCGTTCTATGTGGGGTGGTGTCGATGGGTAATCCACATTGTGTGCTACAAGTAGATGATGTAAAAACTGCACCAGTGAATGAACTTGGACCTTTGCTCGAAAGCCACGAACGCTTCCCTGAACGAGCGAATATCAGCTTTATGCAAGTGGTGAATCGCAATCACGTCAAATTACGGGTATATGAGCGTGGAGCAGGCGAAACCCAAGCTTGTGGCAGCGGGGCGTGCGGCACGGTAGCGGTCGGTATTATGCAAGGCTTGTTGGATAATAAAGTACAGGTGGATTTGCCGGGTGGTTCACTCATTATTGAATGGCAAGGCGTAGGGCATCCGCTTTATATGACCGGCGATGCTACTCATATCTATGACGGTTTTATTAAGTTATAAGGTATAAAAAAACGGTATCTTTTCATGGATACCGTTTTTGTTTAGAGTAATTTCTTCACTAATTCCAGCACGATAGGCAATTCGGTAAAGCCTTCCCGATCCAAGAAATGCCCTCCTTGATTTAAGCGAATATAGTCTGCTTGCAAATGCTGAGCGAGGTCGTCGCTATATTTATGATTAACGACTGTATCGTCTAACGCACTCACCACATAGCTTGGAAAATGGGAGACGCTCGGCAAAATAGCATAATAGTTGGTAAAAGTGGAAAGCTCGGGTAAATTTTCTAACGGTTGATAAAAGCCGGACACAAATACCGCCCCTTTAATTGAGGCGTATTTTTTGGCTAAAAAATTCAAAATGGCGATACAACCTAAACTATGCCCGACAAAAATGGTTTGATCGTTCAACTCCACATTTTGCTCAAGATGATTTAACCAACCATCTAATGACGGATTTTCCGAATTAGGCATATTCAGCCGCTCACAAATCACCCCAATCTCACCTAATTGCTGCTCCAACCAAGGAAACCAATGCTTATCGGCATTTGCCGTATAGCCGTGTACGATATAAACCTGTGCCATTTTTCACTCCTAATTATGATTGAACTGAAAAGATTGTAGCACAGCTTGGACAGAAAATTAGGGGGAAACAAGCGGTTGTTTTTTGCAAAATTTTGCATCCTCGATTTTAAACATCAGTTATAATGAACTATATTTGATTTATCCCTTAACGTATTCTAAATGACCAAACACAAACGCCCTACTTTGCAAGATATTGCCTCCCATCTCGGCATTACCAAAATGACCGTCAGCCGTTTTCTGCGAGATCCGAACATGGTAGCGAAAGAGACGGGAGAACGTATTGCACAAGCGATTGAGCAGTTTGGTTACATTCCTAATCGTGCCCCTGATATTCTTTCGAACGCCAAAAGTAGGGCGATAGGCGTGCTTGTTCCCTCTCTTACCAACCAAGTATTTGCGGATGTGATCAAAGGCATTGAACAGATTACCGACCAGGCAGGTTATCAGACAATGCTTGCTCACTACGGTTATAGCGAAGAGAAAGAAGAGAAACGGATTGAATCGCTGCTTTCTTATAATATTGATGGCATTATTCTCTCTGAAAATCACCATTCTGCCCGCACGCTAAAAATGCTGGAAGTAGCTCGTATTCCAGTGATTGAGATAATGGAGTGCGAAGGTAGCATTCAACAAGCGGTCGGATTTGACAATATTTCTGCAGCACAAGCAATGGTGGAAACGATGATCAATCGAGGCAGCCGCTACATCGCCTATTTCGGGGCGAGAATGGACAAACGCTCTCAGCTTAAAATGCAGGGCTACGAGCAGGCGATGCAGAAACACAGTTTGACACCATTGAATATCACGACCGAAGAGCATTCCTCTTTTACGCTCGGAGCAGAACAACTCCGCCAAGCTCTAGCTCAACAACCACAGCTAGACGGTGTGTTCTGCACCAATGACGACTTAGCCATCGGAGCATTATTTGAATGCCAACGTTTGGGCATCGCTGTGCCGGAACAGATCAAAATCGCAGGCTTTCACGGACACGATGTTGGGCAGTCCCTTACTCCACAGCTTGCCAGCGTGATTACCCCTCGCTTACAAATGGGCAGAGTAGCAGCACAAGAATTGCTCAACCGCATTCACGGCATTCCGCAACAAAGCCCGATTATCAATTTGGGCTATCAGATTCATTTGGGAGAGAGTGTGTAGGGGCAAATTGTAATTTTCCCCTACGGTGTTATTTTGCTAACAATGGTTTAACCGCCTCCACACATCTCTCCACTACTTCTTCAAAACTGCCGTCAATATCAATAAAGATTATATCCGGTTCGTCTGCTTGTGGGATTTCGAGAGTATTGAACTGGCTTTGCAACATTTCGGGTTTCATAAAATGTCCTTTGCGTTGTTTCATTCGTTCCAGCACCAGCTCAAATGAGCCGTTTAGGAATAGGAATTTTACATCGGCATTGCCCCCGCGGATTTGATCACGATATTTTTTCTTTAATGCCGAGCAGACAATAATCCCTTTTTCGCTTTTCTGTTCTAGGCTGAAAGCGGCATCGTTAATCCGCTCTAACCAAGGTCGGCGGTCATCATCATTTAGCGGTGTACCACTTGCCATTTTCACTATATTCGCACGAGGGTGAAGATCGTCCCCATCAATCAATTTCAACCCTAATTTCTGTGCAACAGCCGTACCAACAGAGGTTTTACCGGTGCTGGATACCCCCATTAAGATAAATGCTTTTCCTTGAGACATTTGTCTGCTCCTATGTTATCGGTAACTCTTGTTTGAGCTTAATTTAGCAGTTTAAAACGAAAAATCATCTGATATTTACGCAAAATTTGAAGTAGATCACAAATTTAAAATAAAAAATAACGAATTATTTACAAGTTTAGTTTTTATCGCTATGTTACCGATAACAATTTCATTGTGGAGAAAATAGTATGTTACTTTTCATTATGTTTGCCGCAATTTTATTATTGCTGGTATTAATTATTAAATTTAAGGTTCACGCCTTTGTCGCCTTAATTATTGTGAGTTTACTCACGGCATTAGCAGCAGGTATTCCTGTGGATAAAATCTTGCCAACCTTATTAAACGGCTTTGGTGGTACGCTTGCTTCTGTTGCATTGCTAGTAGGTTTGGGAGCGATGATTGGTCGTTTACTCGAAATCACGGGGGGTGCAAAAGTATTGGCAGACACGCTTATCAATAAATTCGGTAAAGAGAAAGCACCATTTGCGTTGGGTGTGGCATCATTGCTATTCGGTTTCCCGATTTTCTTTGATGCGGGTTTAGTCGTGATGTTGCCAATTATTTTCAGCGTAGCGAAACAGTTTGGCGGCTCAGTTCTGCGTTATGCTTTCCCTTCTGCAGGGGCATTTGCGGTAATGCACGCTTTCCTTCCTCCGCACCCGGGTCCAGTCGCTTCGGGTGATTTACTTGGCGTAAATATGGGTTTATTGGTATTAGTGGGTTTAGTTTGTGCAATTCCAACTTGGTACATTGGTACTTATATATTCAGCCAATTTATCAGCAAACGTATTCACGTTGATTTGCCAAAAGCATTTTTGAACGGCTTATCCGCAAATGAAATGGCAGTACAAAATCCACCGAGTTTTGGTAAAGTGCTAACAGTACTATTACTGCCAATTATCTTAATTTTATTTGATACAGGTTTAAACACGCTCTCTGTTGCGAAAGTAGTGGACGGCAACGAACTTTGGGTGCAAAGCCTACGTTTAATTGGAAAAACGCCAGTAGCATTATTGATTACCCTGATTGTGGCAATTATTCTTCTGCGTGATAATCGTAGTCTCGACCAAATCGAAAAAATTTGTAACAACGCACTTGGCCCAATTTGTTCTATCGTGTTAGTAACGGGTGCTGGTGGTATGTTTGGTGGTGTGTTGCGTGCAAGTGGTATTGGAGATGTATTATCTGAAATGATGGCAGATACTGGAATGCCGATTGTTGTTGCAGCCTTTATTATTGCTACAGTGTTCCGTGTCGCACAGGGTTCAGCAACTGTTGCTTTAACCACAACTGCGGCACTGATTGCACCAATGGTGGCAGCTGCTCCAGACTTAAGCCAGTTTGACCTTTGCTTTATCGTAATCTCAATTGCTTCAGGTGCAACAGTGCTTTCTCACGTGAACGACTCAGGCTTCTGGCTTATCAGCCGCTTCCTAGAAATGGACGAAAAAACCACACTGAAAACTTGGACAATGCTTGAAACGTCAATTGGTTTAACCGGTTTCGCCTGTGCATTAATTGGTAGCTGGTTACTCTAATTTAACTCTTACAAGCGGTCGATTTTCTTCAGAATTTTGCAAAATAGATAGGAAAATCGACCGCTTGTTTTTTTATATAACTATTGGAATTTTCCCTTTAATTGGAGTAGATTATAGACGTTCCGTTCTATTTTTAATCATTTAACAGGAGTGATTATGCCAAACACCCAATTTTCTTTACTGGACTTCAGAGCCTATATTAACGGGGAGTTTGTCGAAGGTAAGAGAACCTTTGACGTTACTAATCCAACTAATGGTGAATTAATCGGTAAGGTTGCAGATTTAGAGGCGGAAGAAGCCCGTTTAGCGATTGAAAAAGCAGTTATCGCACAGAAAAAATGGCAGGCATTATTACCAAAAGAAAGATCAACGATTTTACGCAAATGGTTTGATCTCATCATTCAGAATAAAGAAGAGCTGGCTCAAATTTTGAGTTTGGAACAAGGAAAACCGATTACTGAAAGCCGTAATGAAATTACCTATGGAGCAAGTTTTGTTGAATTTTATGCGGAAGAGTGCAAACGAATTTATGGTGATGTGTTGCCACAAGATAAGCCTGATCATCGTTTAATGGTTATCAAACAACCTATTGGTGTAGTAGCCGCGATTACCCCTTGGAATTTTCCTAGTGCAATGATTACCCGCAAAGCCGCTCCAGCACTAGCAGCCGGCTGTACGATTATTTTTAAACCTGCGGCAGAAACGCCACTTTCAGCTATCGCTTTAGCAAAATTAGCTGAGCAGGCAGGAATTCCAGCAGGAGTGTTTAACATTGTTACTGCGGAGAAATCAGAAGATATTGGCAAGGAATTAACCACTAATCCAAACGTAAGAAAAGTCACTTTCACAGGCTCAACGCGTGTGGGTAAGATTTTGATGGAACAATCGGCAAGCACCGTTAAAAAATTAGCCTTAGAATTAGGTGGTAATGCCCCGGCAATCGTGTTTGACGATGCAGATTTAGATAAAGCGGTTGAAGGCGTGTTTGCCTCAAAATTCCGCAATGCAGGACAAACCTGTGTTTGTGCTAACCGCATTTATGTGCAAGCGGGTATTTATGAGCAATTTCTTGCAAAATTCCAACAAAAAGTCGAGCAAATTAAACTCGGAGCACCAACTGAACCCGATGTGACAATGGGGGCATTAATTAGCAAACGAGCTCTTGAAAAAGTGGAAGATCATATTGAAAATGCTCTTTCTCTTGGTGCGGAGTTAGTGATGGGCGGTAAACGCCACGAGCTTGGCGGTACTTTTTTCCAACCCACCATTTTGAAAAATGTAACACAAAAGATGAAGGTAGCTCGTGAAGAAACTTTTGCTCCACTTGCGCCAATTTTCAAATTTGAAACGGAAGAAGAGGTTATTCAATGGGCAAATGACACCGAATTCGGTTTAGCCTCTTATCTCTTTAGTGAAAATCTTTCCCGTATTTGGAGGGTATCTGAACAGCTGGAATACGGCATTGTTGGTATAAATGAAGGACTGATTAGCAACGAAATTGCCCCATTCGGCGGGGTCAAAGAGTCTGGAATCGGACGAGAAGGCTCAAAATATGGGCTGGACGAATTTTTAGAGATGAAATATCTCTGTATGAAAATTTAACAGTTCGGGACGCAAATAGCGTCCCGATTTTTTTGCAAAAAATAGCAGAAATATGACCGCTTGTATTATTCAAATTTTTCTTTATAGGTTTCACTATTAACCCATAAATGATCTTGCTCCCAAGTGAATTTCCACTTGCGAACAGGGCCTGCCATTACATTCAGATAATAGTTGTTATAACCGGCAATAGTGGCAACAGGGTGGTAGCCTTTTGGTACTTTTACCACGTTCTTATCATAAACTGCCATACATTCGTCTAGGGTACGATCATCGGTATAAACTCGCTGTAAAGCAAAACCTTGTGGTGGATCGAAGCGATGGTAATAAGTCTCTTCTAAATAGGTTTCTTGTTCGGAATTTTTGTCATCGTGTTTATGGCTTGGGTAAGAACTGGTATTGCCTTCATCAGTAAATACTTCTACAACTAATAAGCTATCTGCAGGTTCTGTTTCTGGCAGAATATTATGTACTAAGCGTTGATTATTGCCGAAACCTCGTTTTTCAACCCCGACATCTTCTGGGCTAATCAGTCGTACAGGATAGTTCCCCTGACTTGGTGCTTTGCAAACCGCAAGTTCTAATTGACCGCTTGTTTCCACTTTCACTTGCTTGTGTGGCGGAATATAGACGGAATAAGGTGGGATTTTTTCAAATGGATTCGAACGATTACCGATATTTTCAAAACGATGCTCATCGACAAATACAGATCCTTTTCCTGCAACAAAAACGAGGCAGAGTTCATTTTCTCCACTCTCTAAGGTAATAGATTGATTATCCAGCTGATAAACGGCAAAGCCAACATATTCCCAGTTAGCATTTTGTGGTGTGATGTCTTGAATTAAACCACTTGGCTGAACCTGTGGTTTAGAAAGTAAAAAACTCATAATATCTCCTGTGTATGTACGTAATATTGATAGCTCCTACTATAGCCTAGATAGTTGTTTTTGGGGATAAGTAATCTTCAAAGTTGTTATCAAGATCACAAAAATGAAATAAATTTTTCATTTTTATTATTTTTGTATTGATATTTTCTATTTTTGGGAGTAGTTTATGGAATATCTTTTGTCTATTCTCGATTTATAATCTAATAAGGAGTTTTCGATGAGCCAACAATTTGTGCAAAACTTTATTAATGGTACGGCAGTTGAAAGCCAGAGCCAACGTATTACTTCTGTATTTAACCCGGCAACCGGTGAAGAAACAAAAAAAGTGAAATTAAGTACCGCTACTGAAGTGGATTCTGCTATTGCCGCTGCGGATGAGGCATTCAAGAGTTGGTCGCAACAATCACCACTTCGCCGTGCTAGAATTTTATTTAAATTCAAAGAGTTACTAGAAGTAAACTTTGAAGAGTTAGCTCGTCTTATAAGTTCTGAACACGGAAAAGTCTATTCAGATGCAATTGGCGAATTAACGCGTGGTTTAGAGGTGGTTGAGTTTGCAACGGGTATTCCGCACTTACAAAAAGGTGAATTTTCTGCCAATGCAGGGCGTGGCATTGATATTCACTCTATTCAACAGCCATTAGGGGTTGTAGCAGGTATTACGCCATTTAACTTCCCGGCAATGGTGCCAATGTGGATGTTCCCGGTTGCACTTGCTTGTGGCAATACTTTTGTTTTAAAACCATCTGAAAAAGATCCTAGTGTATCTATTCGTTTAGCAGAATTATTAAAAGAAGCAGGCTTGCCGGACGGTGTGTTTAACGTGGTACAAGGTGATAAAGAAGCGGTGGATATTCTTTTAACCGATCCACGCATTCAAGCGGTCAGCTTTGTGGGTTCAACGCCGATTGCTCAATATATTTATGAGAAAGGCTCAGCGAACGGTAAACGTGTTCAAGCCTTGGGTGGTGCGAAAAACCACGCATTGATTATGCCGGATGCGGATGTACAGGGCACAGTGAACGCCTTACTCGGTGCAGCATTCGGTGCGGCAGGTGAGCGTTGTATGGCATTGTCTGTAGCAGTAGTTGTAGGTGATGAGCTAGCTGACAAAATTGTTGAAGAGCTGATTCCAAAAGTAAAAGCATTGAAAATCGGTGCAGGCTTATTGCCAGAAGGTGAAACTGAAAACGATATGGGACCGGTCATTTCCAAAGAGCATAAAGCAAAAATCGAAAGTTATATCGATCAGGGTGTAGAGCAAGGTGCAAAACTTTGTGTTGATGGTCGTGGATATAAAGCCTCAGGATACGAAAATGGTTATTTTGTTGGTGGAACATTATTTGATAATGTCACCCCTGAGATGACGATCTGGAAAGATGAGATTTTCGGACCTGTGTTATCAGTAGTACGTGTGAAAGATTATGCCGAAGGTATAGCGATTATCAACAGCCACCAGTACGGCAACGGTAGTGCGATCTTCACTGCAGACGGTGATTCAGCTCGTCAATTTACCCAAGATGTCCAAGCCGGTATGGTTGGCGTGAATATTCCAATCCCAGTACCAATGGCATTCCACTGCTTTGGTGGCTGGAAAGCCTCTATTTTTGGACCATTAAATGTTTATGGTACAGATGGTGTACGTTTCTATACCCGTATGAAAACAATTACAACCCGTTGGCCGGATAGTGCTGTTCGTAGTCAAGCAGCATTTAACTTCCCAACATTATAATTATAAATATTCTTCCTTTTTTGATTGTTTAGCGGTGAGAAATCACCGCTTTTTTATTTTTGTAAAAAATTCTCTAATTTTGACCGCTTGTTTTTATTCCTATTATTTTCTCTTAAAAATGTGATCTGAGTAACAAATTTGAAACAAAGTGTTTGGAGAGGTAAATTTAGAATGTTATATTTCTTTTTGAAAAATTTATTTCATTTTTTTATATTTGAAATAAGACTTCATTTCTCCTTCGTAGTTTGAAGCGGTACTGGCAATTATGCCGTTAATTCTAATCTCACAAGAGGATTTTGTATGAAAAAGCGTATTAAATTTGCATTAAGTGCTTTAACGTTAGGCTTAGCAATGAACAGCTTTGCGAAAGATGAACTTGTTGTATTTAGCTTACCAAACCTATCTAGCCCATTTGAGGTTCAGCTACAAAAAGTAGCGGTGGAAACCAGTAAGAAGTTAGAGATTAAATTGCAAGTGTTAGATGGGCAGAGTTCATCAACCAAACAGGCTTCGGACTTAGAAAATGCGATTACGCGTGGGGCAAAAGGTATCATTATTTCTCCAAATGATGTGAATGCAATTTCAGGTGCGGTGGAAGAAATTATTCAAGAGAAAATTCCTGCAGCGACATTAGATCGTAAAGTTGAAAGCAGCAAACCGGTTCCGCACTTTGGTGCAAATAACTACACCGGTGGTCAAGAAGTAGCGAAAGCAATCAAAGCGAAATATCCGGACGGTGCAAAAATTATTTTGTTAACCGGTCAGCCGGGTTCAACGTCAAATATTGAGCGTACTAAAGGTATTCGTGATGAATTATCTGCCGGTGGAGATAAATACAAAATCGTAGTCGATCAAACAGGTAACTGGTTACGTTCGGAAGGTTTACGCATTATTGAAAGCGTACTACCAACCCTGAAAGAAAGACCGGATGTAATTATTTCTGCAAACGATGATATGGCGTTAGGTGCGATTGAAGCATTACGCAGTCAAGGCTTAAAAGCTGGAGATATTTTAGTAACAGGCTTTGATTCTACACCGGAAGCTCTAGCTCGTGTGAAAGATGGTTGGTTATATTTAACGGCTGACCAACGTCCAAGTTTTGCGGTTAGTTCTGCATTAGAGCAAGTAGTTGGTAATATTCGTGATAGTAAAGAAGTAACGGGTGCAGATTATCCACCAAAAATTATTCTTAAAGATAACTTGCAAGAAGCGGAACGCTTTGCGGAAATCAGTGAATAATATTTTATTACCTCCCTGTAGAGGCAGGGAGGTTTTTCTTACGGAGGTTGTATGTCCACTCCTTTACTTGAAGTTAAAGATCTTACCAAAAGCTTCTCTGGCATAATGGCTCTTAACGGAGTAAAACTCACGGTAGAAAAAGGCGAGGTTCACGCCCTACTTGGGGAAAATGGTGCGGGGAAATCTACATTATTGAAAGCTCTTTCAGGTGCTCAGCCTCAAACGAGCGGTGAGATTATTTTTAACGGCGAAAAACTCAATTTAAATGACTCACCTTTTGATCGCCAACTTAAAGGCATTGTTACCATTTATCAAGAATTCAATTTACTGCCAAATATGACAGTAGCAGAAAATTTTTTCTTGGGCAGAGAGCCTGTCAATGGCTTGTTTGTCAATGAAAAAGCAGTGAATGATGAAGCACAAATAGTGCTGGATAATCTTGGCTTAAACATTAAACCTGATACCCAAGTTTCCCGTTTAAGTGTTGCTCAACAACAGATGGTGGAGATTGCCAGAGCAATGACCTTAAACGCGAAATTAATCATTATGGATGAACCGTCTGCAGCATTAAGTGATAAAGAAGTTGAAAAGCTTCATCAAATTGTAAGAGATCTCAAAAGTCGTGGTGTGAGTGTTATCTATGTTACCCACCGCCTAAATGAAGTATTTGCGTTATGTGATCGGTTTACCGTTTTCCAAGACGGTCGTTATTCTGGCGAAGGTGAAGTGAAAAATGTAACAGTTGATGACATCATTAGAATGATGGTGGGGCGTGAAGTTGCTTTTACTCGTCGCCCGGCTGAGGAAACTCATCATACCCATCGTCCTGTACGTTTAGCAGTAAAAAATTTACATCGTGAAAAGCCAGCACTTGATCCTCACGGCATTGCATTGCACGGCGTGTCATTTAATATTCACGAAGGCGAAATTTTAGGAATTGCAGGCTTAGTAGGTGCAGGTCGTACCGAAATTGCTCGCTGTTTGTTTGGTGTCGAAAACTATACCGCTGATGAAATCAGCTTAGATGGTAAACCTTATGCGGCAACATCTCCATTGGATGCGTTAGAAAAAGGTGTAGCATTAGTACCGGAAGACCGTAAGAAAGAAGGTTTAGTACTGGGCTTACCGATTAAAACCAATATGACGTTGCCGATTTTAGGTAAATTGCTTAAAGGTAATCTGTTCGTCGATAATCAAAAAGAAGATGATTTAATCGAAACTTATCGCCAAGCACTAAGAATTAAAATGGCAAGTAGCGAGCTAGAAGCTCGCAAATTATCAGGTGGTAATCAGCAAAAAGTGATTTTGGCACGTTGTATGGCATTAAATCCCAAAGTACTAATTGTTGATGAACCAACACGCGGTATTGATGTGGGGGCGAAATCAGAAGTTCACCAAGTTTTATTTGATATGGCAAAACAAGGTGTGGCGGTTTTAGTGATTTCGTCTGACTTGCCGGAAATTATGGCAATTTCAGACCGTATTATTACTCTTTCTGAAGGACGGGTAACGGGTGAGATTCACGGCGATGATGCGACCGAAGAAAAATTAATGTCAATGATGGCTGTTGGTGTTCAGCGTGAGCACACAGTGTAAGAGAGGTTTGTATGGCAACACAATTTTTAAAAAATCTAGGAATGGTCGATGACAAAGGCAAAATTGATTTTATCGCCTTCTTTGAACGCTTCGGGGTTCTGATTTTCTTGATTTTATTAGTGATTTTCTTCACTTCACAAAACAGTGCATTCCTATCTCAACGGAATATCTATAATGTCTTAACCGAAGTATCGATTTTTGGCATTATGGCTGTAGGTATGACCTTCGTCATTTTAACCGCGGGGATCGATCTCTCTGTAGGTTCAATTTTGGCAGTTACCGCGATGTTCGCTGCTTATATTATTAAGGGCGATAATACGGTTACTGTTGAACCCGGTGCGTGGGGTGGAATGAGCTGGTTGATTGGCTTAGGTATCTGTTTGGCTCTAGGTACTTTTATCGGTTGGCTACACGGTTTAGGTGTAACTAAACTTAAGTTACCTCCATTTATTATCACATTAGGTGGTATGACAATTTGGCGTGGTGTAACTTTAGTACTGAATAACGGATCACCAATTGCTGGTTTTGATGAAGGCTACCGCTGGTGGGGACGTGGAGATATTCTCGGTGTGCCTGTTCCTGTTGTGATTTTTGCAGTAGTAGCGATTATTGGTTACTTCGCCCTGCACAAAACTCGCTGGGGACGCTATGTGTACTCAGTTGGTGGTAACCCAGAAGCAGCTCGTCTTGCAGGGGTAAATATCAATCGTACGTTAGTGAGTGTTTATGTTGTTATTGGTGCATTAGCAGGTTTAGCCGGTTTTATTCTCTCCGCTCGTTTAGGTAGTGCGGAATCCGTTGCCGGTGTATCGTTTGAATTACGTGTCATTGCCTCGGTAGTTATCGGTGGTACTTCCTTAATGGGTGGTTACGGACGCATTACAGGCACAATCATCGGTTCGATTATTATGGGGGTGTTGATTAACGGCTTAGTATTGATGGATGTCTCAGCTTACTATCAACAAATTATTATGGGTATTATCATTATCCTCGCTGTAGCCTTTGATACTTATGCGAAGAGCCGAAGAGGAGCGTTATAGATAATTTATAAGGCGGACTTATGTCCGCCTTTATTTTGCAAAAAATTAGCGAAAAACAACCGCTTGTTAGAGGAAATTAGAATGAAAACTGTCAAAATTGGCTTAGTGGGTACAGGATATATCGGTCGTTGCCACGCCATTGCCTATGCACAAGCTCCAACCCTTTTCCCACTTAAAGGAAAACTTCAACTCGAATACCTTGCCGAAATTAACCAAGCACTTGCTGAACAGAAAGCCCAAGAATTTGGTTTTAACCGAGCCACGGACGATTGGCGAAAACTAGTAGCTGATCGAAATGTCGATGTGGTTGATATCTGTACCCCAAATTTCTTGCACAAAGAAATTGCACTTGAAGCGATTAAACACGGCAAGCACGTCTATTCCGAAAAACCGTTGGCACTGACTGCGGCGGATGCTAAAGAGATGGTGGAAGCGGCACAAAAAGCAGGGGTAAAAACCTTAGTTGGCTTTAACTATATGAAAAATCCGACTTCACAACTGGCTCGTCAAATTATCCAAAACGGCGAAATCGGCGAGGTGGTACATTTCTACGGTACACACAACGAAGACTATCTAGCCAACCCAAACACGCCAATTGACTGGCACTGTTACAAAGCCAAAGCCGGTTTAGGTACGCTAGGCGACTTGGCGGCACACATCGTGAGTATGGCTCACTATTTAGTCGGCGAAGAGATTGTGAGCGTGGTCGGCGATATGCAAACCGTGATCACCGAACGCCCAAATCCACACAATTTGGCGGAAAAAGTGAAGGTTGAAAACGAAGACCAAGCCACCGCCATCGTCCGTTTTGCCAACGGCGTTATGGGTACGATTGAAAGTTCCCGCATCGCCTGCGGACGTAAAATGGGGCTCACCTATGTGGTTACGGGAACCAAAGGCTCGCTCAGCTACACCCAAGAACGAATGGCGGAACTGAAACTCTACCTGCACGATGACGACAAACCTCGCCAAGGCTTCAAAACCATTCTCGTCGGACCAGAACACCCCGATTATGCTGCTTTCTGCGTGAGTGCAGGACACGGCATTGGTTTCAACGATCAAAAAGCGGTGGAAATTCGTGATCTCATCAATGGCATCGCTGCCGATGATCGAATGTTCCCTGATTTTGAAGAAGGCTATAAAATCTCCCGTGTGTTGGAAGCCATTGCGAAATCAGCGGAAGAGGAACGGTGGGTAGAGGTGGAAGAAATTTAATAAAAATAGCGTAAATCTCATTAGGTTTACGCTATTTTTATTAGGATTAGGTTTTATTTGATACCCGGTGCTTTCCATAATGACTTGGTTAATCCTTTATCAACTAATGTGAGTTGTTGTTGATAAATATCCTGCCATTTTTCTTTATGTTTTTGATAAAACAGATGATTGGCTTGATTTGGTTGATGTTGGCGTTCGAATTTTACTAATTTTTTACCTGCTTCATTTAGTGATGAGTAAATACCCACACCAACACCGGCAGCAATTGCACAACCGAGAGCAGTTGCTTCTTTTACAACAGGTATATTGACAGTTAATCCAGTTACATCAGCTAAAATTTGGCTCCATAATTTTCCTTTTGAGCCGCCACCGGCAAAGACAATACTAGATAGTTTCACTTTGCTAAATTGTTGGACTTGATCTAGATTACACGATGAAACAATGGCTGCATTTTCCTGTAATGCTCTAAATAGTACCGATTTATTACATTTTTCAGGATCAATAGAAAGGTTGATGAATGATGGTGCAGCGTGATACCAAGATTTGAAATGCATCGCATCAGAGAATACAGGAATGATGTCATTTGAACCTACAGGTACTTTTTCTGCCATCTGTTCTAGTAACGTATAAGTATCAATACCTAGGCGATGGGCAACAGCTTTTTCCTCCTCACAGAAAGCATCTCTAAACCAACGCATAGTTAATCCAGTGAAGAAACTGATAGATTCGGCTTGTACCATTGGTGCAATTACGTGGGGATTAACCCGTATATTCATATCGGGATCAGTCATTGCTTGCGGTAAATTGACCACTTGTTGCCAGAATGTTCCACCAATAATGGCGGCTTGACTTGGTTCTGTAATCCCCAATCCGATACAGCCTAATTGCACATCACCTCCTCCAACAATAACAGGAGTACCAGCGGCTAACCCTGTTTGTTGTGCAGAAGAGGCAGTTACTTGACCGAGTATTTCACCTGTTTCTTTTACTTGCGGCAAAATAGAAGGATTAAGCCCGGCTATTTCGAGTAAGGCATGATCCCATTTTCGGGTTTTTAGGTTTATTATACCGGTTGTGCCAGCGTTTGACGGCTCAACGGCTAATTCACCACTGAGCATAAAGCCCAGCCAATCGCTAATCATAGACATAGAACAGACTTTGGCATAAAGTTCTGGTTGATGGTGTGCTAGCCAAAGTAAGCGGGGTATGGCACTTAACGCCAGAGTTTGGCCTGAGGCGTGATAGACCTGTTTTTCGAATTGGGCGTGATTAAGTGCTTTTAATTGGACGACTTCTTCTACAGCTCTTGCATCTACATTACCACAGGCCCAAATAGGTTTTTTATCGGCATCGTATAACACAATGCCTTCACGCATCGAGCAAGTTGATATTGCTGCAATCTGTGTTGCACTAATTTGAGACTCTGCTAATACTTCTTGAATACATAAACAGGCGAGTTGCCAGTTGGTTTGCAGATCAAAATTCATAGAGCCAGGAATATTCTGCTCGGTTGTGTGAGTCCATTCTTGCTGTGAGGCAGCGATCTGATTGCCCTCTAGGTCAAAAATTACTGCTCGAATACTACCTGTTCCTGCATCTAATGCCATTAAATAACGAGATAATTGCATTTTGTTTTCCTCCGATTATCTGAGGAAAATCGTTACACTACTTTAGCTAAAATAGTGCGTGCGGTTTTTTCCTCTGTGACTAATGAATTGATATGCTGTCCTAAAAGTGCGGCAATAATTGCCTCAACCTTATCTTCACCACCGGCAACACCAATAATAGTGGGTATTCGCTTGAGATTGTCTAAAGAAACGCTGATTAACTCTTCGTGAATCGGCATATCCGGTTGGATATTGCCGTTTTCTTGTAAGAAATAGCCTAAAATATCTCCTACAGCTCCTTTTTGGCGAAATTCATCCAGTTGTTTTTCATTGATGATATAACCCGTTTGAAGCAAAGTAGAACGTGTTTTCTGAACAGTAGAGCCGATACCCACAACAGCAACATCAGCCATACTGGCTGCTAACATAATATCTCGTACATACCCCTCTTTTTGGAATAGTTGTGCGGCTTCAGGTGAAGATGCACGTAAAGGGGCAGGAATAATGCTGACGGAACAGCTGCTATCAAGCTGTCCAATACTTTGCATATAAGGCCCAACTCCGCCGGTTAATGTGATTAATTTAATCTGGTTTTGTTTAATAAAATCATTGCAGTGTTTAACCGTATGCATCACGGTGTCGCCAAACCCAAAAGAGAGAACTTGTTTCGGTTTAAGTAATCCTATCAGCATTTGAGAAGCTCCGACACCCAAGCGGGCATTGACCTCATAATTCTGTAACTCTGGTAACACACGAATATGTTGTAAATGAAATCGCTGTTTTAAGGCTTCTTCCAGTTCCAAGCACCCTTTATAACGAGAGTTGATCTGAACTTTGATTAAGCCGATTTGCCGACCTTTTTCCAGTAGGCGTGACACTTTTAAACGTGGCAAGCCTAATTTTTCACCAATTTCATTTTGTGTCAAATTATCGTGGTAGTAGAACCACGCAATGCGTGCTAACAGCTCTTCCTCGTTAAAGCCGGCTTCATAGTGATTATCTAGATTTATCATTTTTGATCCTATTTTTATTATTCATCTGATTTTTATTTAAATCAAATGTTCTATTTATAAAATGTGAATTCGATCACATTTTACATTTAACGCTGAAAAAATGGCAGAAAATTCTCAAAAATGTGAAGTTGATCACAAACAAAGTATATTTTTTACTTTATGATTCGGAACAAGTGATTATTTATTTATTCATTTGTTCATCTTGAAGAGGGTAGCAATGAAAGAGAAACAATCCAAATCTACACCTTTACTGGAAGTTTGTGATGTAAGTAAAGCTTTTTCTGGTGTTGAAGTGCTAAAAGCCATTAACTTTTCCCTTTATTCTGGACAAGTCCACGCTTTGCTTGGTGGAAATGGTGCTGGTAAATCAACTTTGATGAAAATTATTGCTGGTATTCAGTCACAAGATACCGGAATGTTAAAAATTCACGGTAAAGTCCAGACTAATTTAACACCAAGTAAAGCACATCAATTAGGTATTTACCTTGTTCCGCAAGAACCCTTGCTGTTTCCTAATCTGAGTGTCAAAGAGAATATTCTATTTGGTTTACCAAGAACAATGGACTTACAGTTAAAGCTTACATCCTTGTTAGCGGAGCTAAACTCACATTTAAATTTAGATATGCAAGCTGGGTTGCTGGATGTTGCAGATCAGCAATTGGTTGAAATTATGCGAGGCTTAATGAGGGATGCTTCGATTCTGATTTTAGATGAACCCACAGCGTCACTAACACCAGCGGAAACCGAAAATTTATTTAGGCAGATAGATTCCTTGCTCGCCAAAGGTGTAGGTATTGTATTTATTTCACATAAATTGCCTGAAGTCTGGCAAATCGCTGCTTGGGTGAGCGTAATGCGAGATGGTTATATTGCTTTAAGTGAGTCAATTGACAAGATCAATCACGATGAGGTTATTCAAGCAATTACCCCTCGAGCTAAAAATACACAATTAACAGAAAGTCAGCAGTTGTGGCTGGATTTACCAGGACACAAGCGGGTGAAATTGACCGAATTTCCGCTATTGACAGTAGAAAATCTCACTGGTGAAGGATTCAGAGGTATCAGCTTTGAAATTTATCCTGGTGAGATTTTAGGATTAGCAGGCGTAGTTGGCTCAGGGAGAACTGAATTAGCTGAAACGCTGTATGGTTTACGTCAAGCTACGTCCGGTAAAGTGATATTTTGTGATGAGCTAATTAATTTACTTTCTGTTAAGCAGCGGCTTGAACGAGGTTTGGTCTATTTACCCGAAGATCGTCAAGCCTCAGGATTACATTTAGATGCACCACTAAGTTGGAATACCTGTGGATTAACCTATCACGATATGGGGTTTTGGATTGATGAGTCTAAAGAAAAAGCGATTTTAGAGCGTTATTACCGGGCTATCGGAATCAAATTTAATCATTCCGAACAAGCAGTGCGTACCCTATCTGGCGGTAATCAGCAGAAAATTCTAATCGCCAAATGCTTAGAGGCCAATCCTAAGTTATTGATTGTTGATGAGCCCACTCGTGGCGTTGATATTGGAGCGAGAGCAGATATTTATCAATTGATAAAAAGTATTGCTAAACAAAATGTAGCGGTGTTGTTCATTTCGTCTGACTTGGAGGAGATAGAACAAATGTCTAGCCGGGTTTTGGTAATGCACGACGGTAAGCTTAGTCAATCGCTGAAAGGTGAAGAGATCAATACCGACAATATTATGCGATTGGCATTCAGTGGTTAGGAGGTATTATGTGGAAATTTATTCAGAACAACCGTGAATTAACTATTTTAGCTGCCATTTTATTGTTATTTGGATTACTAAGTGTAGTCGGGGATTTTAGTTTACAAACTCTCACGATGATTTTTAACTCAACTCAAATATTAGCTTTGTTAGCAATCGGTGCAACCTTTGTGATCTTAACTCGTAATATTGATGTCTCTGTTGGCTCAATTATGGGATTAAGTGCAGTTATTGTCGGTCTATTGCTAAATTCCGGCTATTCCTTACCGCTTGCGTGCACAATTACTTTACTGTGCGGAATTCTTGTAGGTGGAGTAAATGGTGTATTAGTCTCCGTACTTAGAATACCGGCTATTGTTGCGACACTAGGTACATTAGGTTTATACAAAGGTTTAATGTTGGTATTAACTGGCGGTAAGTGGATTGAGGGTTTGCCACAATCCTTGAAAACACTGTCAGAACCGATTTTATTAGGGTTCTCACCTATTGGATTAGCTGTTCTCTTCCTCGTTTTAGCTACATACTACTTTTTTACTCACACCCAGCTTGGTCGCTGCTTTTATGCAGTAGGTGATAATTTACAAGGTGCCTTGCAATTAGGTGTAAAGGTGAATGCTATCCGCATTAGTGCTTTTGCAGTAAACGGTCTAATGGCCGCTTTAGCCGGAATTATCTTTGCTTCTCAAATCGGCTTTGTACCAAATTCAACCGGTAATGGATTAGAAATGAAAGCAATAGCAGCTTGCGTATTAGGCGGAATCAGTTTACTGGGAGGAGCAGGCAATATTATCGGTGCTGTATTGGGGGCATACTTCCTGATTCAAATCGATACGATTTTAGTGCTGATGAAAGTACCTGCCTATTGGAATAACTTTGTAGCTGGTGTGGTGTTATTAGCTGTATTGGTATTTGACGGAAGAATCCGAGTAATGATTGCCAATAATATCAAACAACAGCGTTACGCCCGCTTTCTTAAAGGTAATTCACCGTAGGAGAATCAAAAATGATTAAGAAATACAGTTGGGAAATAGCCCTCTTTTGTCTACTGATACTGGAAATTATTGGATTTGGTTTGGTTAATCCTCGGTTACTGGACATCAATGTTTTATTCAACAGCACCAGCGATTTTATTTACATCGGAATGTTGGCCTTGCCTCTAACACTGATTATAGTCAGTGGTGGAATGGATATTTCATTTGGAGCAGTGGTGGGCTTATGTGCCATTACCCTCGGCGTATTATTTAAATTAGGAATGCCGTTAAGTGTAGCCATTGCGGTGACATTTGTGGTTGGAGCATTGTGTGGTGCAATTAATGCGGTACTCATTATCTATACTCAAGTTAATCCATTGGTTATTACGCTTGGCACAATGTATCTGTTTGGTGGTGGAGCATTGTTATTATCAGGTTTTGCTGGTGCAACAGGTTATGAGGGCATTGGTGGATTTCCTGATGTATTACTGGATTTTGCAAACCACAGTCTTGGAATTGTCCCCACTCCTATTATTTATTTCTTAATAATGACATTGCTGTTTTGGCTATTGATGCACCGTACTCGTATTGGCCGTAGTACGTTTTTAATTGGGCAAAATTTACGGGTCTCTAAATACAGTGCCATACCGATTAATCAGACTCTATTTATTATCTATCCGTTAATTGGTCTGGTTGCAGCTTTTGTTGGTGTGTTACTGGTGTCCTACTTCGGTTCTGCTCGATCGGACTTAGGAAGCTCGTTGTTAATGCCCGCACTAACTGCAGTTGTGCTTGGTGGAGCGAATATTTATGGTGGTTCAGGCTCCGTGATTGGTACAGCAATAGCAGCATTATTGATCGGCTATTTACAACAAGGTTTACAGATGGTCGGCATTTCGAATGAAACATCCAGTGCTTTGTCTGGAGCATTGCTGATTATCGTACTGATCGGGAAATCGCTCAATACCCATCGGGCAGTAGTAATTCAATGGTGGAATCGAGCTCGTTCAGCCTAAAACAAGCGGTCTGTTTATGATGATTTTTTGCAAAACTGACTGCAATAAAACCCCACATACTTGCTGTTTTAGTATGTTTTTAATCACAAACTCAATTGAGGAGACGTTTTATGAAACACTCACTTTTAAAAACAACCGTTCTTGTCGCTGCACTAGGTCTTGCTGGTTTTAGTACAGCACAGGCTGCGGATAAAGTAGCATTTATCCCGAAATTAGTTGGTGTTGGTTTCTTTACTAGTGGCGGGCAAGGTGCGGTCGAAATGGGAAAAAAATTAGGTCTGGATGTGACCTATGACGGTCCGGCAGAACCGAGTGTCTCGAACCAAGTTCAGATGATTAATAACTTTGTGAATCAAGGTTATAACGCCATTATCGTCTCGGCGGTATCACCTGATGGATTATGCTCGACTTTAAAAAGAGCAATGAAAAAAGGTGTAAAAGTATTAACTTGGGACTCTGATACTCAGCCTGAATGCCGTAGCCACTATATTAATCAAGGTACACCAGTTCAACTTGGCTCGATGTTAGTTGAAATGGCATCAAGCCAAATTACTAAACCAAAAGCCAAGGTTGCATTTTTCTATTCCAGCCCAACGGTAACCGACCAAAACCAATGGGTTAAAGAGGCAAAAGCAAAAATTGAAAAAGAGCAGCCTGAGTGGGAAATTGTGACGACACAATTTGGCTATAACGATGCAATTAAATCACTGCAAACCGCCGAGGGGATTTTAAAAGCCTATCCTGATTTAGATGCGATTATTGCACCTGATGCCAATGCATTACCAGCAGCAGCTCAGGCGGTGGAAAATCTTAAACGACAAGGCACTGTTGTTGTCGGATTTAGTACGCCGAATGTAATGCGTCCTTATGTAAAACGTGGCACTGTAAATCAATTTGGTTTATGGGATGTTGTGAAGCAAGGACAACTATCTGTTGCAGTTGCCAATGAATTGTTAAAAGGGCAGTCTCTCAAGGTTGGTGATAAACTGAATGTCGATGGGATCGGTGAAGTAGAGGTTTCGCCAAATAAAGTACAGGGCTATGAGTTTGAAGCTGAGGGGAATGGCATTGTGTTATTACCAGAGCGTGTTGTATTCACCAAAGACAATATTGATAACTATGATTTTTAACGATATAGGAGGCGATCTATGGCAGATTTAGATGATATTAAAGACGGTAAAGATTTTGGGATTGGTATTTCTCAAACCAATAAGCCTTTTTTCGTTAAGGGGTCTGGAGCATTAGATTGGGGAATGCAATCACGTCTTGCCAATATCTTTAACCCGAAAACAGGTAAGACAATTATGTTAGCCTTTGATCACGGTTATTTCCAAGGTCCGACAACAGGGCTGGAGCGAATTGATCTCAATATTGCCCCTCTCTTTGATTATACCGATGTATTGATGTGTACCCGTGGTATTTTAAGAAGCGTTGTCCCACCGGATACCCGAAAGCCGATCGCACTACGTGCTTCGGGGGCAAACTCCATTTTAACAGAGCTTTCTAATGAAGCGGTTGCAGTCAGTATTGAGGATGCTTTGAGATTAAATGTATCGGCGATGGCCGCACAGGTTTATATCGGCTCTGAATATGAACACCAATCGATTAAAAATATTATTCAATTAGTCGATCAAGGTAATCGATATGGAATGCCTGTGATGGCAGTAACTGGTGTAGGGAAAGATATGGCTCGTGATCAACGCTACTTCTCACTTTCTACCCGTATTGCCGCAGAAATGGGGGCTCACATTATCAAAACCTACTATGTTGATAAAGGATTTGAGAGAGTCACAGCAGGCTGCCCTGTACCAATTGTGATTGCCGGAGGTAAAAAGTTACCGGAATTGGAGGCACTTGAAATGTGCTATCAAGCAATTGATCAAGGTGCAGCCGGTGTAGATATGGGCAGAAATATTTTCCAATCTGAAGCACCAATTGCGATGATTAAAGCAGTACAAGCAGTTGTTCACGGTGGGGAAAGTGCAAAAGATGCTTACCAACTCTATCTAAGTGAGAAAAATAGCTAAGTTAGTCAGGTTGGCTAACAGGCCAACCTACTTTTCCACGCTTTCTATGATAAGGAGAAACTTATGTTTGCGATGCTTGTTGAAATCAATGTAAAAGAAGGTAAAGAGCAAGAGTTTCTAGAGGTTTTTGAGCGTAATCACATCGGTACTCGCCAAGAACCGGGAAACTTGCGGTTTGATGTATTACGAGATCCTGAAATACGCACCCGTTTTTATGCTTATGAAGTCTATGAAAATGAGGAGGCTCTAGAGGCTCATCGCCAAACCTCACATTATCACCGCTGTGTCAAAGAGCTTGAGGCACTGATGACCGGCTCAAGAAGTAAGAAAATCTTTGAATGGATATTACCGAAACCTTATGTCTAAATCAGCACTTATTCAACAGTTGAAACAGCAGAAATTAAGTGTCGGTATTTTGTCAGCAAACTGGTTGCAGCTCAATGAGGCTTTAGCAAGTTTGGAAAAATACCGCCTTAATATATTGCACTTTGATATTGCCGATGGGCAATTCAGCCCATTATTTACCGTAGGTGCAATGGGTCTTAAATCCTTCCCTCCACGTTATTTTAAAGATGTACATTTAATGGTACAAAACCAGTTGGAAGTAGCAAAAGCAGTAGTTGCTAATGGGGCAAATTTAGTAACGTTGCAGTTAGAACAATGCAATGACTTAGCCCCTACTATTGAATGGCTAGCCAGACAACGAGTAACTTATGTCGATCAAACATATCCTTTACTAATCGGTATCAGTTTATGTCCTGAAACACCAATTTCCAAATTACAACCTTATTTAGATGACGTGGATATCATTCAATTATTGACACTTGATCCAAGAACGGGGGAGAAATATCCATCTAAACTAATTTTAGAGCGAGTTACCGAGGTAAAAACTCTGCTTGGTGACAAATCTTCTGAGAAATTGCTGAATATTGATGGTGCAATGACACTTGAACTAGCAGAGGACTTTAGAAACAGCAGCCATCTTATTGATTGGTTGGTTTCAGGTTCTGCGTTGTTCAATGGTGAGTTAGAAACGCATTTGGATATGTGGAAAGGGAAAGGTATTTATTAAATTACAAGCGGTCGTGTTTGCAGAAAAATTTGCAAAACAGACCGCTTGTTTATCAGTGAATAAAATTAAGCCACTTCGCTTAATTTAACTGGGCGGTTTTCTTCCAATGATTTTTTCGCAGCTAAGGCGATTAACACCGGTTGTAAGCCGTCGTTGCCGTTTACGAGCGTTGGTTTGTCATTCACGACTGAATCCACGAAGCAGCTGATTTCGTCTGCGAAAGATTGCATATAACGCTCTAAGAAGAAGTATTTCGGTTTTTCTGCAATCACGCCGTTTTCGCCCGAGAACACGGCGGTTGAGCCGGTGTCGTTGGTGATGTGGATTGCGCCTTTTGAACCGAAGACTTCGGCACGTTGGTCGTAGCCGTAAGCCGCTTTACGGCTGTTATCGATCACGCCGATTGCGCCGTTTTTCAGTTTCAAGGTGATGACAGCGGTGTCGATGTCGCCCGCTTTGCCGATTTCAGGATTGACCAGCACGGTTCCCACTGCAAACACTTCTTCCACTTCGCTGCCTGATAAGTAACGAATCATATCGAAGTCGTGAATGGTCATATCGAAGAACATACCGCCAGAAACTTTTACGTATTCAATTGGTGGTGCATCCGGGTCACGAGAGGTGACTCGAATAACGTGCGGTTCGCCGATGTCGCCGGCGGCAACGCGATCTTTAATCGCTTTGAAGTTGTGGTCAAAACGGCGGTTGAAACCTACTTGGAATTTCACGCCTGCTTTTTCTACCGCAGCTAACACTTCATGAATTCTTGCCGGATCTGCATCCACCGGTTTTTCACAGAAGACGTGTTTACCCGCTTGTGCTGCTTCGATTGAGATTGGTGCGTGGGTGTTGGTGGACGAGCAGACTAACACTGCATCGATTTCTGGATCTTGCAGGATTTGTTTGTAGTCATCATAAACGTGCGGAATGCCCATGGATTTCGCCCAAGTGGTCAGTTCATCGGTGATACGAACGTCTGAAATCGCTTTGATTTCTGCGCCTTTCACATATTTGCTGATACTTTCTGAGTGTACGCGACCGATACGGCCTGCGCCGATAATTCCTACTTTTAACATCTTAAACTCCTGCGGTTTCACGGATATATTTTCTGCCTTTGAGGGCGTATTCAAATGGGTTAGCGAGTGCCGGGTCTTGCTCAGCTTCTACCACCATCCAGCCTTTGTAATCGTGTTTTTCGAGAATCTCAAAAATTGGTTTGAAGTCGATTACGCCATCGCCCGGGACGGTAAAGGTGCCTTTTTTCACGCCTTCTAAGAAGCTCAAATCTTTCGCTTTCACTTCGGCAACCACTTCATCACGCACATCTTTTAAGTGAACGTGAATAATGCGGTCGATGTATTTTTCTAACACGCCGAGCATCGCTTTTTGGCAGCCTTCGGAGTAGTAAAGGTGGCCTGAATCGAATAACAGATAGACATCGTCATTCACTTCTGCCATATAGCGATCGACTTCTTCCGGGGTTTGGATACCTGTACCCATATGGTGATGTAAGCAGACTTTCATGCCTTTTTCCGCGGCCAGTTTTGCCAGCTCGTTATAGCCTTCTGCCATACGTTTCCAGTCGGCATCATCAAACACCGGTTTTTCTTTGAAGACCGATTTGGTTGTGCCTTGAATACTACGGCTCTGCTCTGAACAGCCGATCACTTTTGCGCCCATCGCGTGTAAGAAATCGCGGTGTTTGATGAACTCGGCGATGGTCTCTTCGCGTTTGCCGTCCACAAAGAAGGTGCTGAACCAGGCATTACAGATTTGAATGCCGCGCACCTCTAATTTGCGTTTTAGCACTTCGACATCACGCGGGTATTTGTTACCCACTTCGCAGCCGGTGTAGCCTGCTAATGCCATTTCGCTCACGCATTGTTCGAACGTATTTTCTGCACCCAGTTCAGGCAAGTCATCGTTTGTCCAGCCGATAGGAGCGATACCTAATTGAATGTTTTCTGCTTTCATTGAGAAACCTCGTTTGATTGAGTTAATTTATTTTCCGTAGGGGCAAATAATGATTTGCCCCTACAAGCGGTGATTTTTTGTGAATTTTTTGCAAAATTAGTATTTTCTTGCTTTCGCTAACTGCTCTTCGGAGCGTTGGCGGGCTTGTTGAATGCGTTCGCTTTCCGACACTTCCGCCACGCCAACGTGCCACCAACAGCCGTAGCCGTGAGCCATGGTTTTCGGCAACACTTTAATATCAATTAGCGTTGAAACGGTTTGCTGTTTCGCGTCTTGAAGGGCGGCGCGAAGCTCGGCTTCGTTGGTCACACGGTAAGTTTTACAACCATAGGCTTCGGCGTTTTTCGCGAAGTCAATCGGCACTAAACCGCCGTTGAGCTGGTTGCTTTGTGTGTTGCGGAAGCGGAATTCCGTGCCGAAGCTGTCCATGCCGTTGCCGATTTGCAGGTTGTTGATACAACCGTTCGCCATATTGTCGAACAGCACCACGTTGATTTTTTTACCTTCTTGGATAGAAGTCACTAACTCGGTGTGCGCCATTAAGTAAGAGCCGTCGCCAAGTAAGGCGTAAACTTCTTGCTCAGGACGGGCGATTTTCACCCCGACCGCTGCACTGACTTCATAGCCCATACAGGAGTAGCCGTATTCAAGGTGATAAGTTTCTTCGCCTTTGCTCAACCAAGTACGCTGTAAATCGCCCGGCAAGCTACCGGCGGCAGCGACGATAATGCCATCGTTTTCAATGGTTTCGTTCACGATACCGAGTACTTGGGATTGGGTTAATTGTGAGCCGGTGAGCTTGATAAATTCGTTATGAACCGCTTTGTGCTCCAAGTTATCGTTGATTTCCGGGGTGAAATCCGGGCTGTATTGCACCGCACGCAGGCGTTTGATTTCTTCCGCAAAGTCCGCTTTGGCGGTGGCAATTTCATTGCCCCATTGTGCTTGGTAGCTTGTTGGTAGCTTGGTCAGCAAGGCTTCGAGTGTTGCTTTGGCATCAGCCACAATTTGTACGCCGTCTAATTTATAGGCATCGAAACGTGCCACGTTGATATTTAAGAACTGCACGTCCGGATTTTGGAATATCCATTTCGAAGAAGTGGTGAAGTCGGTGTAGCGTGTGCCGATACCGATGACTAAATCGGCTTCTTTCGCCAGGCGGTTTGCCGCCAAGCAGCCGGTTTCACCGACGCCGCCGACATTCAATTCGTAGTCAGACACCACCGCACTTTTACCCGCTTGGGTTTCTGCAAATGGAATACCAAACTGTTTTGCAAATTTTTGCAGGATTTGACCCGCTTGTGAGTAGCGTACACCACCCCCGCAGACGATCAGCGGTTTTTTCTTGGCGGTAATCAATTTCACGGCATCATTTAGCATCGCTTCGGTTGGCAGATTACGCTCCAAACGGTGAACGCGTTTTTGTAGGAAGCTGTTCGGGAAGTCGAAGCTTTCTGCTTGCACGTCTTGTGGTAGTGCAATGGTCACAGCACCGGTTTCGGCCGGATCAGTTAAAACACGGAACGCATTGATACAGGCGCTCATCAACTGCTCTGGACGTTGCACACGATCCCAGTATTTGCTGACTGCACGGAATGCATCGTTAGTGCTGATGCTTAAATCGTAAGATTGCTCGATTTGTTGCAGTACAGGGTCTGGCTGGCGGGTAGCAAACACATCGCCCGGTAATAATAGAAGTGGAATTCGGTTAGCAGTTGCTGTGGCGGCAGCTGTAATCATATTAGCAGCACCAGGTCCAACAGAAGAAGTACAGGCAATAATTCTTTGGCGTAAATTCTGTTTTGCAAAGCCCATTGCTAAATGAGCCATACCTTGCTCATTTTTCCCTTGATAGAGGGTTAAGTTTCCTGAGTTTTGTTCAAGTGCTTGCCCCATTCCTAATACGTTGCCGTGTCCGAAAATCGCAGCAACACCGTGCACAAACTTGATCTCTTTACCATCTACTTCTAGATACTGATTATCTAAGAATTGCACTAGTGCTTGTGCAACGGTTAAACGCGTTGTTTTCATAAAGCCCCCTTGATGTGGCAACCGCTACAAGCGGTTATTTTTTCTTAAAAATATGCAAAATGAAAATTTTGTTCCATTATTTTATCAGTAAAATTTAAAAAAAGATGTGAGCAAGCTCACATTTCTGCTAATTAGTAATATTGCTGTTCAAAGTGAGAACAAGATCACAGAAATGATAATTTAAATAGAATAAAATTGAAATAAAAATTTCATTTTTGTATTATAAGTGAAGTAGAAATAAATTTTTGTTGAAAGGAGCAGGTTATGGCTACTGTAAATCATCAAGATCGTCCTCTCGATCTTATTTGTTTAGGACGTGTGGCGGTGGATCTCTACGGGCAACAGATCGGTTCTCGTTTAGAAGAGATGACCACATTCTCAAAATATCTCGGCGGTTCATCCGGTAACGTGGCGTATGGTACGGCGGTGCAAGGCTTGCGTTCATCGATGTTGGCGCGTGTGGGTGACGAACATATGGGACGTTTCCTACGTGAAGAGCTACAAAGTGTCGGCGTGGACACCAGCCACTTGATTACCGATAAAGAGCGTTTAACGGCGCTGGTGATTTTGGGGATTAAGGATAAAGAGACTTTCCCACTGATTTTCTACCGTGATAACTGTGCGGATATGGCGATCACCAAAGACGATTTCAGCGAAGCCTATATCGCTTCCAGCCGTGCGCTGGCGATTACCGGCACGCACCTTTCTAACCCTAAAACCCGTGAAGCGGTGCTGACAGCCTTAGAATATGCGGGCAGAAATGACGTAAAACGCGCATTGGATATTGACTATCGTCCGGTGCTGTGGGGGCTGACTTCGCTCGGTGACGGCGAAACCCGTTATATCGACAGTGCAGAAGTGACAAAATCACTACAAGAAGTGCTGCACCATTTTGACGTGATTGTGGGAACAGAAGAAGAGTTCCATATTGCAGGCGGCTCTACCGACACCCTTACCGCACTGAAAAATGTGCGTAAAGTTTCCAATGCGGTTTTAGTCTGCAAACGTGGGGCATTAGGCTGTTCGGTGTTTGAAGGCGAACTACCGAACGATTTAGACGGCGGTTTGAATGTGTATGGCGTGCGTGTCGAAGTGCTGAATGTACTGGGTGCAGGCGATGCGTTTATGTCGGGCTTACTTCGTGGCTACTTAAATAATGAAGGTTGGGAACAAGCCTGCCGTTATGCAAATGCATGCGGGGCGTTGGTGGTTTCTCGTCATGGCTGTTCGCCGGCAATGCCGACCAAACGTGAGTTGGATGATTACTTAACCCGTGCAGAAAGTGTGCCACGTCCAGATTTAGATGAACGCTTGAATCACTTACACCGTGTTACTACCCGTAAAAAATCGTGGGAAAATCTCTGTATTTTTGCTTTTGATCACCGTAAACAGTTGGTGGATATGGCAAACAAAGTCGGGGCAGATGTCGCTCGTATTCCGAAGCTCAAGCAGCTTCTGTTAAAAGCGATGGAGCAGACCGCTGTAGAAGCAGGATTACCGCAAAATCAGGCTGGGATCTTGGCAGATACCACATTCGGGCAAGATGCATTGAATGAAATTACCGGCAAAAACTACTGGATTGCTCGCCCGATTGAAGAGCCGGCTTCTCGCCCTCTCGAATTAGAATACGGCGATTTAGGCACACAGCTTTCAGCTTTCCCTCGCGATCACGTAATCAAATGCTTAGCGTTTTACCACCCAACCGATGAAAGCGGTTTAAAAGCTCGCCAAGATCGCAAGTTAAAAGAGGTGTACCAAGCTTGTTGCCGTACCGGCCACGAGCTGCTGTTAGAGATCATTCTGCCAGCCGATATGCCGCAAGACGAACACTACTACAACGAAGCGATTACACATTTTTACCAACTCGGCATCAAACCGGAATGGTGGAAATTACCGGGTGTGTCTACCGCACAATGGAAAGCGATTTCCGCCACCATTGACGCAAACGACCCAGACTGCCGTGGTATTCTGATCTTAGGTTTAGATGCACCGCTTGATGTCTTTAAAGCAACCTTTGAACAGGCAAAAGGTTGCGAAAAAGTCAAAGGCTTTGCGGTGGGCAGAACTATTTTTGGTATGCCATCTGAACAATGGCTTGCCGGCAAATTAGATGACCAAGGCTTAATTGCTGAAGTGGCGGCGAAATACCGCACCTTGATTGACTTATGGCAACAGCGTTAATGATGTGATTTAGTATAAATCCCTCGCTAATATGAGGGGTTTTCTTTTATACAAAGAATAGGAAAATCGGTGAGGTTATGTTCTATCGGTAAAATCGGCTTGGTTCCACCTTTTTCTCTATCGTTTTGTACCACTTGCTAATGCGATGATTGCTTACCTGATTTTAGATTTCGGTCTGATTCACCTCATTTACTTACTGGCACCTTGGATAACACTGACACTAATCGGGGCATACTTGGTTTCAGCAGGCGATATTTGGGTTTTGATTTTAAGTATCGCTTTGATTATTTGCTACCCCCATTCTTCAAAATGTATGAAAAAATTTGTGTAGAAAAAGAACAGTCGCAAAATCTGAGTGAAGAAGAGCAAAAAGCGTTGATTGAAAAAGCGAAGTTAGCGGCAAAATAACATTAAAAAGTAACAAAATGAAATGGCTATTCCAAATGAGTAGCCATTTTTTTGCAAATTTTTTCGAAATTTCAACCGCTTGTTGCTAAAATAGTGTTGTGAATTTAGCCAACTTAATTTTAATAACTAGGAAAAAGAAATGAATGAACCAACTCAATTAGCTCATTTTCAAGAGGAAATCCGCAAGCAGTATGACGGATTGAGCAAACGACTAAAACAGGTGGCACAATATGTGTTAGATAACGGCAATAGCGTGGTGTTTGATACGGTTTCCGTGATCGCCGAACGTGCTGGCGTTCCTCCTTCCACCTTAATTCGTTTTGCAAATGCCTTTGGTTTTAGCGGTTTTAATGAGGTCAAACAACTGTTTCGCCAAGATATGATGGAAGGGACTTCTCGTTACACCGAGCGAGTGCAACTTTTCCGCCAAATTGAACCGCTTGATGAGCAGCCGAATGAGCTAAATCATATTTTAGATGTGTTTGTACAAGGTAACACGCAGGCATTACAGCAGCTTTCTACGCAGGTGAGCCAAGAACAACTCGCTCGCACAGTAGAGATTTTAAATTCGGCTAAACGGATTTTTATTGTCGGCTTAAAACGTTCGTTCAGTATCGCGAACTATCTCAACTACGCCTTACACCACCTCGATTATGATGTTTTTCTGATTGATGGTTCGGGCGGAATGTTTGATGAGCAATTAAGCCGTATTCGGGAAGATGACGCCGTGATTGCAATTAGCTTCTCGCCGTATGCGAACGAAACGCTCAACGTCGTAACCGCTACAGCCAAACCAGGTGTGAGACACATTGCGATTACTGACAGCCAACTCAGCCCACTGCTGGCATTCAGTGATGTATCATTTATTATCAAAGAAGCACAGGTCAGCGGCTTTCGCTCTCAATGTGCCACAATGACCTTGGCACAAACTATCGCCGTTTCACTTGCACTGAAGAAAGCCTAAAAAAATAGACCTGCATATTGCAGGTCTAACTATTAACTAATTAGTGCTTTGATTTCATCACGATATTGAGCTGATTTAGCACCAAAAATAATCTGTTGGGTATCGCCAACTTTAACTACATCGACTGCACCAAGTTTTTTTAGTGATGATTTATTGAGCAAGCTGTTGTTATTTAACACTACTCTCAAACGTGTTAAACAGGCATCTACAGTTTTAATATTTTCTTTGTTACCAAGAGCATTTATGATGTTAGTAATCATCTCTTTATCAGACATATAGCCTCCCTTTGATGAATGTTTTTTAGAAAAACTTATTTATTCAACCACGCCATATACTCCGCCGTTCCCTCTGCCACAGTTTTAAATTTACCTGTGTAGCCGGCTGCACGGAGATTGGTGAGATCGGCTTGCGTGAAGGTTTGGTAGCGAGATTTTAAGTGTTCCGGGAATGGGATTGTTTCAATTTCGCCTCTGCCATGGTATTTGATTACCGCATTTGCCACTTCTTCAAATGACTCTGCTTTACCTGTTCCAAGGTTGAAAATGCCCGATACACCGTTTTGCCACGCCCAAAGATTGACTTTTGCCACATCTTCTACATAAACAAAATCACGCAAGAACTGCTCAGAACCTGCGAATAATTTCGGGTTTTCGCCTTTTAGCATTTGATTATTGAGGTGGAACGCTACGCTTGCCATAGAACCTTTGTGTTGTTCACGAGGTCCGTAAACGTTGAAGTATTTGAATCCGCAAACCGGCGATTCCGCTTCTGGCAGAATACGGCGGACATATTCGTCAAATAGGAATTTTGAGTATCCGTAGGCATTTAACGGACTTTCAAATTCGCGTTTTTCGATGAAATTGTCTGAGCGTCCGCCATAAGTTGCAGCACTTGAGGCATAGAAAAACGGAATTTGGCGGTCTAAACAGAAATGCAATAACTCTTTTGAATATTCGTAGTTATTTTGCATTAAGTATTTGCCATCCCACTCGGTGGTTGCCGAGCAAGCACCTTGATGGAAAACCGCATCAATCTCGCCAAAATCATCGCCAGCGATGATTGAGGCGATGAAATCCTCTTTATCGCAATAGTCGGCGATATCTAAATCCACTAAATTGATAAATTTTTCGCCATTTTTCAGGTTATCTACCACTAAAATATCTTTACGACCGATTTCATTTAACGCTTTGATAATATTGCTGCCGATCATTCCGGCACCACCGGTTACGATAATCATTTTTTTATCCTTTTTAACTGTTCAACTTGATTTATTATGGTTTTATTGCATTGAATTTGCAAATTTTTACGCTTTTTTAACCGCTTGTAGATACTTATTTTGCTCTCGCAATCTGCTTTTTCAGCTTCTGCATTTTTTCTTTAATGCGTTGGCGTTTGAGAGCGGAAATATGATCCACGAATAGTACACCATTTAGGTGGTCGATTTCGTGTTGAATGCAAATGGCGAATAAGTCGTCTGCCTCAAAGATAATTTCCTCGCCTTTACGGTTTAAGGCTTTCACTTTTAATTTTTCTTTGCGTGGCACTAGGGCACGGTGTCCTGGAATGGAGAGGCAGCCCTCTTCAATACCTGTTTCGCCACTACTTTCTAATATTTCAGGGTTGATGAGAACCACTTGGTTGGTTTTATTGCCTTCAATATCAATCGTAATCACACGTTTTAATACGCCCACTTGCGGTGCGGCTAAACCGATGCCTTCGTGTTCATACATTGTTTCAAACATATCATCAATAAAACGATTTAATTCTTCATCAACCTGTTCTACAGGTTCGCACATTGTTGCAAGCCCTTCATCAGGGTAGAGTACAACCTCTAATACAGCCATTTTTGTGATCTCTCTCGAAAAGTTTAAAAAATTCGTTTGGCTATTTTAAACCTTTTCTTATTATTAGGGAAATGTTGAGGAATAAAAATGGCATATCAATACAATTTATTACGATTATTACAAGTTCCGCAATTTGGTGCACAGCGGATTGGGCGATTATTAAGCGAGGTTGATTTTGCTCAATTTTGCGATTATGACAAATTGCAGCTTAAGCAAATGGGCTGGAATGAAAAGCAAATTCAACGTTGGTTTAATCCGGATAAAAATTGGATTGAGCAATCCCTTACTTGGGAGGAACAAGAAAACCAACGAATTATCACATTGTTTGATGAGAGCTATCCGTTTCTTTTACGTCAAATTTCCACTGCACCACCGCTGCTTTATATAAAAGGGGCAGTAGAAAGTCTTACATTACCACAAATTGCAATTGTAGGTAGTCGAGATTATTCCCCTTATGGAGAATATTGGGCTGGACAGTTTGCCGAACAACTCACTCAACATAATCTAGCCGTAACCAGCGGATTAGCGATTGGCATTGATGGTTTTGCCCATAAAAAAGTGGTTGAACAACAAGGCATCACCATTGCAGTTTTGGGGAGTGGTTTAAATCAGGTTTATCCTGCTCGGCATAAAAAATTAGCGGAGCAGATTGTGGATTTAGGTGGTGCGTTGGTGTCAGAGTTTTCACCCAATCAGCCACCGATGGCAGAAAATTTTCCTCGTCGTAATCGGATTATCAGCGGTTTATCGCTCGGCACTTTAGTGATTGAAGCAACTATCAATAGCGGATCATTGATTACTGCTCGCTATGCGTTGGAACAAGGGAGAGAAGTTTTTGCCTTACCGAATGCGGTGCAAAACCCGTATGCTCAAGGTTGCCATAAATTAATTAAAGAAGGGGCGTTGTTAGTGGAAACTGTCGCAGATATTTTAGATGCTATTAGTCATCAATACCAACCACAGCAAATCTCTTTATTTGATAAGCCTTCACTATCAGTAAGTAAGTCCTTACAAGCGGTTGAAAGAGAGAAATTTTTTGCAAAAGATTTGCCAAATCTGACCGCTTGTCAGCAGCAAATTTATCAACATATTAACCTAGACCCGATTTCTATTGATGATTTAGCAAAAGCAGTAGAAATGCCGATAGAAGCCCTTTTGGTGGAATTGTTAGGGTTGGAATTATTAGGTGTGATTAGGCAGGTAAGCGGAGGCTATGTAGTAAACTGATCGCTTTTTAAAAGAAATTTAGCGAAAAATGTATAAAAGATCGTGGCAACTTTTGTAGAAAATGATAGAATTTAACGCTTTAAAAATAAATGTTCGATTTTTTTATTCATTTCTAGGTTATATATGGCTACTGAGATTAAAACAAAGTCCCTTGAACAAGTGGAACACAAAGGGGCAAAAAGTAAAGGTGTAAATACCGTATTATGGGTGTTATCCATTGCACTTTTAGTGGTTGCAGCAGTAGGAAATACTTATTTTGCATCACACTTTTCATTAATTGTTCGAGTGCTTTTATTGGTGGTTTTATTGATTGGAGCAGTAGCACTCGCAGCTATTACTAATCAAGGTCAAAAAGCAATTCATTTTATAAAAGATTCTCGTACAGAGCTTCGCAAAATTATTTGGCCAACTCGCTCTGAAGCGACGCAAACCACGTTAATCGTACTTGCAATGTGTGTGGTTGTTGCGTTAGTGCTATGGGGTATTGATTCAATTATTGTGGCATTAATTACATTTTTAACAAATTTAAGGTTCTAAAATGAGTGAAGTAGAAGCAAAAGAAAGCAGCTCAAAACGCTGGTATGTATTACAAGCATTTTCAGGTTTTGAAAACCGTGTGGCAGTAACATTACGCGAATACATCAAACTTCATAAAATGGAAGAGCAGTTTGGCGAAGTATTAGTGCCAACCGAAGAAGTTGTAGAAAATGTTGGTGGCAAACGCCGTAAAACTGAGCGTAAATTCTTCCCCGGCTATGTGTTAGTGGAAATGGAAATGAATGACGATACCTGGCACTTAGTAAAAAGTGTTCCGCGTGTAATGGGCTTTATTGGCGGTACGGCGGATCGTCCTGCACCAATTACCAAGCGTGAAGCTGATCGCATTCTAAACCGTGTTCAAGAAACGGCAGAAAAACCACGCCACAGAAAAGAATTCCAGCCGGGCGAAAGCATTCGAGTAACAGAAGGTCCATTCGCAGACTTTGCCGGTACAGTAGAAGAAGTGGATTACGAAAAAGGTCGCTTGAAAGTGTCTGTATCAATTTTCGGTCGTGCAACACCGGTTGAGCTTGAATTTGGTCAGGTTGAGAAACAGTCTTAATTTAGACAAATTTATTAATAACCCCGCAAATGCGGGGTTTTGTTTTTTTATTGTTTGTTGTCATTAAAGTGTCATAAATATTGAATAAAATTTGTGGCGGTAACATACCACAACCTATGAGAGGACTTTATGAAAAAACTAGCTCAATTGACTTTTTCCGCTATTGTTGCATTCTGCTTTATGACATCAGCCAATGCACAGCAAGCGGTCAAAAATACACAATATTCTGCAAAAGCGAAATAGCAAGCGGTTCATTTTCATTGATTTCTTGCAAAATAGAAAATCTGCTTGAAAAACGTTCGCCGACTCATTATAATATTGCCCTCATACGAGCCGTTTGGCTCGTATTTTTATGTAAAACAAACCACAGGGGAGCTGATTTTCAGCGTTATCACCCACAATAAAGGAAACTAAAATGGCAAAAAAAGTCCAAGCCTACGTTAAACTGCAAGTTGCAGCGGGTATGGCTAACCCATCACCACCGGTTGGTCCTGCATTAGGTCAGCAAGGTGTTAACATTATGGAATTCTGTAAAGCATTCAACGCTCGTACTGAGAGCTTAGAAAAAGGTTTACCAATTCCAGTTGTTATCACTGTATATGCAGATAAATCTTTCACATTCGTTACCAAAACTCCACCGGCAGCAGTATTACTGAAAAAAGCGGTAGGTATCAAATCAGGTTCTGGTAAACCGAACAAAGATAAAGTGGGTACAGTTACTCAAGAGCAAATCCGTCAAATCGCTGAAACTAAAGCAGCAGATATGACTGGTTCAACTATCGAAACGAAAATGAAATCAATCGCTGGTACTGCTCGTTCAATGGGCTTAATCGTAGAGGAATAATACAATGGCTAAATTGACTAAAAAAATGAAAGCAATTAAAGCTGGCGTAGATTCTACTAAAGCTTATGACATCAACGAAGCAGTTGAAGTGTTAAAAAAATTCGCAACAGCGAAATTCGTTGAAAGTGTTGATGTTGCAGTAAACTTAGGTATCGATCCTCGTAAATCAGATCAAAACGTGCGTGGTGCAACAGTTTTACCACATGGTACAGGTCGTACAGCTCGTGTTGCAGTGTTCACGCAAGGTGCAAACGCAGAAGCAGCGAAAGCAGCGGGTGCTGATTTAGTGGGTATGGAAGATCTTGCAGAGCAAATCAAGAAAGGCGAAATGAACTTTGACGTTGTTATCGCTTCTCCGGATGCAATGCGTGTTGTAGGTCAATTAGGTCAAGTATTAGGTCCACGTGGCTTAATGCCAAACCCGAAAGTAGGTACTGTAACTCCAAACGTTGCTGAAGCAGTTAAAAATGCAAAATCAGGTCAGATCCGTTACCGTAACGACAAAAATGGTATTATCCATACCACTATCGGTAAAGCAGACTTCGCACCTGAGCAATTAAAAGAAAACCTACAAGCGTTGTTAGCGGCTTTAACAAAAGCAAAACCAACAACAGCAAAAGGTATCTTCATCAAGAAAGTAAGCATCTCTACTACAATGGGTGCTGGTGTTGCAGTTGATCAAGCATCACTTTAATTTCTAACAGAAGTTAAACTTTACAGGGTCGCAGATTATCTGTATAATTTGCGACCTTAACTTGCGAGAGCAAGCTGATGGTGCTTAGCCTATCTAAGCCCCGTCTAAGACTGTAGGGGTGAAAACTTAATAATCCTACATAGATGGTGAACAGACAGAATTCTCTGCTTCTGGACACCTTAGGCTCAAAGAAGATTGCAGCTTGTAGCAATGCAAGCGGTAATATTTTTGGGATTTTTTGTAAATTCTGCTTGAAAAAGCAGAGTGTATCAGGAGCTAAAACCAATGGCATTAAATCTTCAAGACAAACAAGCGATTGTTGCTGAAGTAAACGAAGCTGCCAAAGGTGCACTTTCAGCTGTTGTTGCGGATTCTCGCGGTGTAACAGTTGAAAAAATGACTGAGTTACGTAAAGCAGCTCGCGAAGCTGGTGTTACAATGCAAGTAGTACGTAATACTTTATTACGTCGTGCAGTGGAAGGCACAGAATTCGAGTGCTTAATAGATACGTTTACTGGTCCAACTCTTATCGCATTCTCAAATGAACACCCAGGTGCAGCAGCACGTTTGTTCACTGAATTTGCGAAAACAAACAAAGAGTTTGAACTTAAAGGTGCAGCCTTTGAAGGTAAAAGACAAGATGTTGCATTCTTAGCGACATTACCGACTTACGAAGAAGCAATTGCACGTTTAATGGGCACAATGAAAGAAGCTGCGGCAGGCAAACTTGTTCGCACTCTTGCAGCATTACGCGACCAAATGGAAGCAGCTGCTTAATTTTAGCAGTACTTCTTTATTCGTTTAACTTTATTTACTTTAGGAATCGATTGTTATGTCATTAACTAACGAACAAATCATTGAAGCGATTGCTTCTAAATCAGTATCAGAAATCGTTGAATTAATCACAGCGATGGAAGAAAAATTCGGCGTTTCAGCAGCGGCAGCAGTTGCAGCAGCAGCTCCAGCAGCAGCGGCAGCAGAAGAGAAAACTGAATTCGACGTAATCTTAGCAGAAGCTGGTGCAAACAAAGTTGCTGTAATCAAAGCAGTACGTGGTGCAACAGGTTTAGGCTTAAAAGAAGCTAAAGACTTAGTTGAATCAGCACCTGCAGCGTTAAAAGAAGGCATCTCTAAAGGTGAAGCTGAAGCACTTAAGAAAGAATTAGAAGAAGCTGGTGCGAAAGTAGAAATCAAATAATTTTTGATTTAACTTTCCCCGAACTTCAAGTTCAACAAACCCCGATGGAAACATCGGGGTTTTGTTTTTTGCAAGCGGTGATTTTTATCCGATTTTTTTGCAAAAAATGGCAGAAAAACGACCGCTTGTTATTAGATTTCAATATATATGTTTATCGGATAAACATATATATTGTGCATAAAAACGGCTATTGCAATCAATGAAAAATAAGCATAGTATATACTCTTGATATTTAATGTATATATTGAGGTGTGGTATGCGAACAAAAGTCTTCCAAAGTGGTAATAGCCAAGCGGTGAGGATTCCGTTTGATTTCCGTTTTGACGTAGATACCGTAGAGATTTTACAAGGGCAGAATGGCGATGTTATTTTGCGTCCGGTGAAACCTCAAGCCGATATGGAATTTCTGGCTTTATTTTCCGATTTTGATGATGATTTTATTCAGGCATTGGAAGATCGTGATACATCTCCACCACAAGAGCGAGATGATTTATGATCTATATGCTTGATACCAATATTTTGATTTATTTAATGAAAAATCGACCGCTTGCGGTGGCAGAACGTGTAGCACAACTTACGCCAAGTGATCAATTAGTTATGAGCTTTATTACCTATGCTGAATTGCTCAAAGGAGCAAATGGCAGTGCTAATCCGGAAAAAGCCTTAGCGAATATCGAAAAGTTGAAACAACGTATTTCAGTTGTTTACCCAAATGAAAAAATCTGTGAATTTTATGGTGTTTGGGCAAATAAATTGAAGTTACAAGGCAAGCCCATTAGTGGAAATGATTTATGGATTGCTTGTCACGCTTTAGCTTGTAATGCGATATTAGTAACGCATAATGTCAAAGAGTTCGAGCGAATTGAAGCATTAAATTGGCAAGATTGGACGTGTTAAAAATGTAGGGGCAAAATATTTTTTGCCCTTTTTGGTATTTGATATTTGAATAGGGCGAAAGATGTTTCGCCCCTACGGTGCATCAATGATTTCATCAAAATCGCAGTGGTGGGGCAAGCCCCGCCTTACGTTGAGATTATTTGCAAAAAATAGTAGAAAAACGACCGCTTGTTTTTTTATTTTTGAATTAAATCATCTACTGAATAGTCGCTTTTCAGTAGGTCAATTAGGCTGACGTTTAGGGCGTCGGCTATTTTCCTCATTGCATCAATTGAGATGGCTCTTTTCCCCCTTTCTACATCACTTATATAAGCTCGTATATAAGCTCGGCTCAGTTCGGCGTCAAAAGCTAATGCCTCTTGAGAAATATCCTTTAATCGGCGGATTTTTCTAAGATTATTGGCGAAAGTATGGCGAATCGGGTGGCTGGTCAGCGTTTCATTTTTCATTCCCCTAGTATTGTTTTTAGGGATAAACCTATCAATCTACTACTGAATACTAAATGTAGCCTATCGTTTATATCATTATTCTAATTTCTCGCTAGAATATTTTAAGGAAAATTGAACAAATAAAAATCAATTTTTCAAGGGAGTATACTCCCTTTACTTCCTATTGACATAGGAAGTAAAACATCTCTAATAAAACAAATTTTATTTCACTCAAGGGTATTCGTATTATGAAGAAACTATTTGCTTTAAGCCTTGTGAGCTCAACAATATTGGTTGGTTGTGGAGGGGAAAGTTATCAAATTGATTCTCTTAAAGTTCCAGAATCAGCAGAATACTATCAAAAAGTAGGACTAGAAAAATGGGAAGAGGCTGTAAGTTATTGTCAGTTAAAGATTAAAACTATAGATAGCTTATATAGCTATCTGCGTGAAAAGGATGAAAAGGATGATGATGAGGCTATTTTGCAATTTGAAAGGGAATTAAAGCCTAAATTTCAACAATTTAAAAGTGATTGTCAGAATATTGTTTATAAAGCACAGGAGACTTATTCAAAAGAAGAGAGAGATAAGAATGATTTAGCTGAATCAGAGAAAATTAATGCTGAAAGATCTAAACGATTAGCCCTATTGGATGAAGAGTTGAATAAATATAAGGATATGGCTTGGGATAAGGCTATTAGAATTATTATTACAGAAAGTGAAAAGAACGGTATTAGTTTAGATTCAGATAGAAAATATGATACTGATAAAGAAAGATGGGCTCGTAGCGAATATCAAAAACCTCTTGTTTATGTCTATAATGTTAAAGCGAAAGAGGGTGTTGAAACTCTAAATAAACTGCCTTATGCAGAGTTAGATACATCTCATTATTGTAATACTGATAGACGTTATTATAGTGCTTGTGAAATTGCAACATATATATTTAAGCAGAAAAAGGAACAGGTAATTAATGATTATTCTACTAATCTTGGAAATCTAAAGAATGATTATAATTTATGCGTGCAGAGAGTAGAAGATTATATTGTTTCTAAAACCAATAATGTTCAAACCAAAGATGATAACCTTTCTTTTGAAGGTGATATTAAGAAGTATGAAGAAAGTGTTTTTAAAGAGCCAGTTTGTTCTGCAACTGAAGAATCTTTGAAGCTACTAAATATTGACTCAAGTCGTCGTCAAAAATTAGTTAATTAATATTTCTCCTATTTTATAAGGATTAGTTATGAAAAAAATATTACAACTCTCTGTGATTATTTCTGGGATGTTATTATCTGCTTGTGGTAATGAAGATATTATTGTTGATATGCCTAAATTAGAGTCTTTTGAGTTTTATATTAAGAACCCTGAGCGGATGGATGAATTATCTAGTAGTTACTGTGAAGAAACTTATTTTGATAAATATGATTCAGTGTTACGTAGTGATAAGGTAAAAAATGAAAATATAGTAAAATTTGTTAATGCAAACTTTGATAATGTTATCAATAATTCAGTAAGCTGTGAATTACTTAGTGGCAAGATTGCTGAATATAAAAGACAACAAGAAAAGCAAAAACGGGAGAAGGAAGAACAAGAAAAACAAGAAATACTTGATAAAGTAGTTAAAGAAGAAATTAATAAATATTCTAATCTAAGTTGGGATAAGGCAATTTCTAAGATTATTTCTACTAATAAAGAGTTTAAACTTTGGTCATTAAAACATTTATTACAACAATTTCAAGATAATCGACCTAGTGGTAATACTCCTGAGAAGTTAACCTATTATAGTTATGTTTATTTTGTTAAACAAGGCTATGATACCTTAATGGCATTATCTGTAGATGATTTAGTTAAAGAGCCTGAATATTGTAAATTAGATAAGAGAGAAAATTCTGCCTGTGGTGTTTGGAATCAAACATTAAAATTAAAATTTGAAGAGCTTAAATTTACTTATATGGCGGATTGGGAGAAATTAAAAGAATCCTATAATCAATATTGTTATCAGCCATTTGATGATTTTTTAGTGAGTAAAAATGCAAAAAATCCTGATGAAATAACAAGAAGTACTTATGCAGAAATAGAAGAAAAATCATTTGAATTAATGAATAATATGTATTGTGGACCTACAGTTGCTGCGATAAAAGAGCTGGGGCTTACTGTAAATTTATATAAGAAATTAGATTGATTGAATTATTGGCATAGCAGGAGTGTTATGCCTTATTTTTAAGGTGATTATATGAGCAGTATAAAGGACTTTATTAATAATTTTATTAAGTTAGAAAGGTTTAGTTTTTTAATAGACAGGTTAATATGTTTTTATCGTAAAATTAATATAGAAGGTAAATTTAGAAAAAATACTTCTTCAAGATTATTGAAATATATTTCACAGCATAAATTAATAACTTTGAGTATGCTTTCTATTATAGTTATTATGCCCAGTTTTATTAAAGGTACAGAAGTAACATACCCTGAAATCTGTTACGGTAAAAAAGTTCGTGTAGGAAATTCTTTTGAGGATTATCCTAAAGAATTTGGTATTCTCATTTCTGAAGAGGATCCTGAGCAATCACTTGCTAGAGTGGGAGTAAATATAGGATATTATAAAGAATATGATGATGAAGTATTAGCTCGTTTATATAAAGCAAAATACTTACGTTTATCGAAGCAACAAGGACAACAAGCAGCAGAAAATTTTGCTGAAACCATTCGTAAAACTTGTCGTAGAAATACAAGCTTTAAATAAGCATAGTTTGGTGTTTTTTAGACTATTGTGAGTTGTTAATTTATAAAAAAAAGGCTATAATTTACAACCATTTTTAGTAAAAATTGGCTGACGGCTTGACCGGTCAGCCTTTTGTGCTTGAACGCAAGTGTTGGTTTTGTCATTTTAATCAACAAAATTTGCAAATTTCCTGCCCAATTTGACCGCTTGCAGTAGTGATTTTTGACTGCTTGATTGGCGATTGGAAAATGACACCTCGTACAGTTTTTTATAATGCCACTTCCAACCGAGTCTTTCGTGTCGGATTGTGTAATCTCAACCAAAATATATTTCAGAGGCTATCTTAAAAAATGGCATATTCATATTCCGAGAAAAAGCGTATTCGTAAGAGCTTTGGCAAACGTCCACAAGTTCTGAACGTACCTTATCTATTAACAATTCAGCTTGATTCTTTTGAAAAATTTATTGAAAAAGATCCTGAAGGGCAACAAGGTTTAGAAGCGGCATTCCGTTCAGTTTTCCCGATTGTGAGCAACAACGGTGCAACTGAATTGCAATACGTTTCTTACGAATTAGGTGAGCCGGTGTTTGACGTGCGTGAATGTCAAATCCGTGGCACAACCTATGCTGCACCATTACGCGTGAAATTGCGTTTAGTGTCTTACGACCGTGAGGCTGCTGCCGGTACAATCAAAGATATTAAAGAGCAAAACGTGTATATGGGCGAAATCCCATTAATGACCGACAACGGTACTTTTGTTATCAACGGTACTGAGCGTGTTATTGTTTCTCAATTACACCGTAGCCCGGGCGTGTTCTTCGATTCTGACAAAGGTAAAACCCACTCATCAGGTAAAGTGCTTTATAACGCACGTATTATTCCTTACCGTGGTTCTTGGTTAGATTTTGAGTTCGATCCGAAAGATAACTTATTCGCTCGTATCGACCGTCGCCGTAAATTACCGGCAACTATTATTCTGCGTGCATTGGGCTACACGACCGAAGAAATCTTAAATTTATTCTTCGAGAAAGTTAAATTTGAAATTGTTGATAACAAATTATTAATGACGTTAGTGCCTGAGCGTTTAAGAGGCGAAACAGCTTCATTTGATATTGCAGCAAACGGTAAAGTGTATGTTGAAATGGGTCGCCGTATCACTGCTCGTCACATTCGTGCGTTAGAAAAAGATAACGTGACACAAATCGAAGTGCCGGTGGAGTACATCGTCGGTAAAGTAGCAGCACAAGATTATGTTGATTTATCATCAGGTGAAGTGATCTGTCCTGCGAATATGGAAATCTCAATGGAGATGTTAGCGAACCTTTCGGCAGCAGGCTATAAAGAGATTGAAGTACTATTTACCAACGATTTAGATCACGGTCCATACATTTCTGAAACATTACGTGTTGATCCAACTTACGACCGTTTAAGTGCGTTAGTGGAAATTTACCGTATGATGCGTCCGGGTGAGCCACCAACAAAAGAAGCAGCAGAAGCGTTATTTGACAATATGTTCTTCTCAGCAGAGCGTTATGATTTATCTGCTGTAGGTCGTATGAAATTTAACCGCTCTTTAGAAATCCCTGAAGGCGAAGGTACGGGCATTTTAAGCAACGATGATATCATCGGTGTGATGAAAAAATTAATTGAGATCCGTAACGGTCGTGGTGAGGTGGATGATATCGACCACTTAGGTAACCGTCGTATCCGTTCTGTGGGCGAGATGGCAGAAAACCAATTCCGTATTGGTTTAGTGCGTGTTGAGCGTGCAGTGCGTGAGCGTTTATCTTTAGGTGATTTAGATGGCGTAACACCACAAGATTTAATCAATGCGAAACCGATTTCTGCGGCAGTGAAAGAATTCTTCGGCTCTTCACAACTTTCGCAATTTATGGACCAAAATAACCCGCTTTCAGAGGTTACACACAAACGCCGTATCTCTGCATTAGGTCCGGGTGGTTTAACCCGTGAGCGTGCGGGCTTTGAGGTTCGAGATGTTCACCCGACTCACTACGGTCGTTTGTGTCCAATCGAAACCCCAGAGGGTCCAAACATCGGTTTGATCAACTCACTTTCTGTGTATGCTCGTACCAATAACTACGGTTTCTTAGAAACCCCATTCCGTAAAGTGGTTGATGGTCAAGTAACAGAAGAGATCGAGTACTTATCAGCAATTGAAGAGAGCAATAATATCATTGCTCAGGCGAACTCAAACTTAGATGAGAACTTCCGCTTTACCGATACTTATGTAACTTGCCGTCAGCAAGGTGAGTCAGGTTTATTCAAGCCAGAAGAAGTTCAGTATATGGACATCTCAACCCAACAAGTGGTTTCTGTGGCGGCAGCGTTAATTCCGTTCTTAGAGCACGACGATGCGAACCGTGCGTTGATGGGTGCGAACATGCAACGTCAAGCTGTCCCAACATTACGTGCGGATAAACCATTAGTCGGTACGGGTATGGAAAAACCAATCGCCCTTGACTCTGGTGTAGCGATTGTTGCAAAACGTGGTGGTACAGTTCAGTATGTTGATGCATCTCGTATCGTAGTTAAAGTGAATGAAGATGAAACGATTCCGGGCGAAGCGGGTATCGACATCTATAACTTAATTAAATACACCCGTTCAAACCAAAACACCTGTATCAACCAAGTACCTTGTGTGAACTTAGGCGAGCCGGTAGCTCGTGGTGAGATCTTAGCAGACGGTCCTTCAACAGACTTAGGTGAATTAGCGTTAGGTCAAAATATCCGTGTGGCATTTATGCCTTGGAACGGTTATAACTTCGAAGACTCAATGTTAGTGTCTGAGCGTGTGGTTCAAGAAGATCGCTTCACGACAATCCACATTCAAGAATTATCTTGTGTAGCTCGTGATACCAAATTAGGTGCTGAAGAAATCACAGCAGATATTCCAAACGTGGGTGAATCAGCATTAAGCAAATTAGATGAATCAGGTATTGTTTACATCGGTGCGGAAGTAAAAGGTGGCGACATCTTAGTGGGTAAAGTAACCCCTAAAGGTGAAACCCAATTAACACCGGAAGAGAAACTATTACGTGCGATCTTCGGTGAAAAAGCATCAGACGTTAAAGATTCTTCACTTCGTGTACCAAACGGTACTTCAGGTACGGTTATCGATGTTCAAGTATTTACCCGTGATGGCGTAGAAAAAGATAAACGTGCGAAAGAAATCGAAGAACTTCAACTTCGTGAAGCGAAGAAAGATTTATCTGAAGAGTTAGAAATCTTAGAAGCCGGTTTATTCACTCGTGTTCGCAACCTATTAATTGAAGGTGGCGTGAAAGAGTCTGCACTAGATGGCGTTGCTCGTGAGAAATGGTTAGAACAAACTTTAGATGACGAAGCTAAACAAAATCAATTAGAGCAGTTAGCGGAACAACACGAAGAGTTACGCAAAGAGTTTGAACGTAAACTTGAAATCAAACGTAATAAAATCATTCAAGGCGATGATTTAGCACCGGGCGTGTTAAAAGTAGTTAAAGTGTACCTTGCGGTTAAACGCCAAATCCAACCGGGTGATAAGATGGCTGGTCGTCACGGTAACAAAGGTGTTATCTCAAAAATCAACCCTGTTGAAGATATGCCATACGATGAAAACGGTCAGCCGGTTGAAATCGTGTTGAACCCGTTAGGTGTTCCATCTCGTATGAACATCGGTCAGATCTTAGAAACTCACTTAGGCTTAGCGGCTCGTGGTATCGGTGATCAGATCGACAATATGATTAAGCAACAGCAAGAAATTGCTAAATTACGTGAATATATCCAAAAAGCGTATGACTTAGGACACGGTTCACAAGTGGTTGATTTAAGCACCTTCACAGATGAAGAAGTAATGCGTTTAGCGCAAAACTTACGTAAAGGTTTACCGCTTGCAACACCTGTATTCGATGGTGCTCACGAAACGGAGATCAAAGGCTTATTAGAATTAGGTGGCTTACCGACTTCAGGTCAGATTACCCTTTACGATGGTCGCACAGGTGAGAAATTCGAGCGTCCTGTAACTGTTGGTTATATGTATATGCTCAAATTGAACCACTTAGTTGATGACAAAATGCACGCACGTTCAACTGGTTCTTATAGCCTTGTTACTCAACAACCGTTGGGTGGTAAAGCTCAGTTCGGTGGTCAGCGTTTCGGTGAGATGGAGGTTTGGGCATTAGAAGCATACGGTGCTGCTTACACCTTACAAGAAATGCTCACAGTGAAATCAGATGACGTGAACGGTCGTACGAAGATGTACAAAAATATCGTAGACGGCACACATTATATGGAGCCGGGTATCCCAGAGTCATTTAATGTAATCACCAAAGAGATCCGTGCATTAGCGATCGATATGGAGTTAGACGAAGCGTAATAGTTGATTTTCCCTTGATCAAACTTCCCTCTTTAGAAAAGAGGGGAGCAGATCGGAGAATAAACTACAACAAGCGGTTAAATTTCGTAAAAATTTTGCAAAATCTAACCGCTTGTAGACAAAATTTACTCGCTCGGCTAATGGCGGGGCGAACTTAAAAACCTACCCTAGGGGCAAAAAAGTGAAAGACTTAGTGAAGTTTTTAAAAGCACAAACAAAATCAAGCGATGATTTTGATGTGATTAAAATTGGTTTAGCATCACCGGACAAGATCCGTTCTTGGTCGTTCGGTGAAGTAAAAAAACCGGAAACGATTAACTACCGTACCTTCAAACCAGAGCGTGATGGTTTATTCTGTGCACGTATTTTCGGACCGGTAAAAGATTACGAGTGTTTATGTGGTAAATATAAACGTTTAAAACATCGTGGTGTAATTTGTGAAAAATGCGGTGTTGAAGTAACCCAAACTAAAGTACGCCGTGAGCGTATGGGGCATATCGAATTAGCGTGTCCGGTTGCCCATATTTGGTTCTTAAAATCACTTCCGTCCCGTATCGGCTTAATTTTAGATATGCCGTTACGTGATATTGAACGTGTACTTTATTTCGAAAGCTATGTGGTAACTGAGCCGGGTATGACTGATTTAGAGAAAAATCAGCTATTAACCGAAGAACAGTTTATGGATGCTGAAGAGCGTTGGGGCGATGAGTTTGAAGCGAAAATGGGTGCAGAAGGTATCCAAGCATTACTTCGTGATTTAGATTTAGAACACCAATGCGAAGTATTGCGTGAAGAGTTACAAGAAACTAACTCTGAAACCAAACGTAAAAAAATCACTAAACGTTTAAAAACTTTAGAAGCATTCTTGCAATCAGGCAACAAACCTGAGTGGATGGTAATGACAGTATTACCGGTATTGCCACCGGATTTACGTCCGTTAGTTCCGCTTGATGGTGGTCGTTTTGCAACGTCTGACTTAAACGATTTATATCGCCGTGTAATCAACCGTAATAACCGTTTAAAACGCTTATTAGACTTAGTTGCACCGGATATTATCGTGCGTAACGAAAAACGTATGTTACAAGAGTCTGTAGACGCGTTATTAGACAACGGTCGTCGTGGTCGTGCGATTACCGGTTCTAACAAACGTCCGTTAAAATCTTTGGCAGATATGATCAAAGGTAAACAAGGTCGTTTCCGTCAAAACTTATTAGGTAAACGTGTAGACTATTCAGGTCGTTCGGTAATTACCGTAGGTCCATACTTACGCTTACACCAATGTGGTTTACCGAAAAAAATGGCATTGGAATTATTCCGTCCGTTTATCTACTCTAAATTAGAATCTCGTGGCATTGCATCAACTATCAAAGCTGCGAAGAAAATGGTAGAACGTGAAGATCCGATCGTATGGGATATTCTTGCAGAAGTTATCCGTGAGCATCCGATTCTTCTGAACCGTGCACCAACGCTTCACCGTTTAGGTATTCAAGCGTTTGAACCGTTACTGATCGAAGGTAAAGCAATCCAGTTACACCCACTTGTGTGTGCGGCGTTCAACGCGGACTTCGATGGAGACCAAATGGCGGTACACGTTCCATTAACACTTGAAGCTCAGTTAGAAGCTCGTGCGTTAATGATGTCTACCAACAACGTACTTTCACCGGCAAGTGGTGATCCGATTATCGTACCATCTCAAGACGTTGTATTAGGCTTGTACTATATGACCCGTGAGAAAGTAAACGGTAAAGGCGAAGGAATGTACTTCCTAGACCCACGTGAAGCGGAAAAAGCTTACCGTACCGGTCAGGCAGAATTACACTCTCGTGTTAAAGTGCGTGTAACTGAATATGAGAAAAATGAAGCAGGCGAGTTTGTTGCTAAAACTGAATTAGTGGATACCACTATCGGTCGTGCAATCTTATGGATGATTGCACCAAAAGGTATGCCATTTAGCTTATTCAACCAAACATTAGGTAAAAAAGCGATCTCGAAATTAATTAACGAGAGCTACCGTCGTTTAGGTTTGAAAGAGTCGGTGGTTTTAGCTGACCAAATTATGTACACAGGTTTCGCCTACGCGGCACGTTCAGGTGCATCGGTTGGTATTGATGATATGGTTATCCCAGAACAAAAATACTCAATCATTGAAGCAGCTGAAGCAGAAGTTGCTGAAATTCAAGAGCAATTCAATGGCGGTCTAGTAACTGCCGGTGAGCGTTATAACAAAGTAATCGATATTTGGGCGGCGGCAAACGAACGTGTTGCAAAAGCGATGATGGAAAACCTTTCAACGGAAGAAGTCATCAACCGTGAAGGTAATCCTGAAAAACAAGCATCATTCAACAGCATCTTTATGATGGCAGACTCCGGTGCTCGTGGTTCTGCGGCACAGATTCGTCAGTTAGCGGGTATGCGTGGCTTGATGGCACGTCCGGATGGTTCGATTATCGAAACGCCGATCACGGCAAACTTCCGTGAAGGCTTGAACGTTCTTCAGTACTTTATTTCTACCCACGGTGCACGTAAGGGTCTTGCGGATACGGCATTAAAAACAGCGAACTCAGGTTACTTAACCCGTCGTTTAGTGGATGTAGCACAAGATTTAGTGATCATCGAAGATGACTGTGGTACACACGAAGGTATCGTGATGACCCCATTAATCGAGGGTGGTGATGTAAAAGAAGCTCTGCGTGATCGTGTATTAGGTCGTGTGGTAGCGGAAGATGTGTTAAAACCGGGTACAGATGAAGTATTAATTCCACGTAATACCTTATTAGATGAAAAATGGTGTGATGTGGTGGATCGTGAGTCAGTTGATGTGATCAAAGTACGTTCGGTGGTAACTTGTGATACAGACTTCGGTGTGTGTGCAAAATGTTACGGACGTGATCTCGCACGTGGACACTTAATTAATCAAGGTGAAGCAGTGGGTGTTATTGCGGCACAATCAATCGGTGAGCCGGGTACACAGCTAACGATGCGTACGTTCCATATCGGTGGTGCGGCATCTGCGGCAGCGAAAGAATCTAGCATTCAAGTGAAAAATGCAGGTACGATTAAATTAGCAAACGCGAAATTCGTTACCAACAAAGAAGGTAAGATTGTTCTAACTTCTCGTAATACAGAATTAACAGTTGTAGATACCTTCGGTCGTACAAAAGAAAACTACAAAGTGCCTTATGGTGCAGTGCTTTCTAAGCATGACGGTGCAGAGGTGAATGCAGGTGAAGTGGTAGCGAACTGGGATCCGCATACAATGCCGGTTATCTCAGAGGTATCAGGTCGTATCCAATTCAGCGACATCGTGGATGGCTTAACCGTAACTCGTCAAACTGATGAATTAACCGGTTTATCATCAATCGTAGTACAAGATGTGGGTGAACGTGCAACTGCAGGTAAAGACTTACGTCCGGCATTGCGTTTAGTGGATAGCAACGGTAACGATATCTTAATTCCGGGTACAGACGTTCCGGCACAATACTTCTTACCGGGTAAAGCGATTGTAACCTTAGATGACGGTGCAGAAATCGCGGTGGGTGAAGCGTTAGCTCGTATTCCACAAGAATCTGTAGGTACGAAAGATATTACCGGTGGTCTTCCACGCGTAGCAGATTTATTTGAAGCACGTAAACCGAAAGATCCGGCAATCTTGGCAGAAATTTCAGGTATCGTATCATTCGGTAAAGAAACCAAGGGTAAACGCCGCTTGGTAATTACTCCGGCTGAAGGCGAAGCGTACGAAGAAATGATTCCAAAGTGGCGTCAATTAAACGTATTCGAAGGCGAGATGGTACAACGTGGTGATGTAATCTCTGATGGTGCAGAAACTCCACACGATATCTTGCGTTTACGTGGCGTACACGCAGTAACAGACTACATTGTAAACGAAGTACAAGAAGTTTACCGCTTACAAGGGGTAAAAATTAACGATAAACATATTGAAGTTATCGTTCGCCAAATGTTACGTAAGGCAACCATTACTAACGCTTACGACTCTGAATTCCTAGACGGAGAACAAGTAGAAGTAGCTCGTGTGAAAATTGCTAACCGCAAACGTGAAGCAGAAGGCAAACCACTTGTTGAGTTCGAGCGTGAATTGCTTGGTATTACCAAAGCATCACTTGCGACAGAAAGCTTTATTTCTGCAGCATCGTTCCAAGAAACTACTCGAGTGCTTACTGAAGCAGCAGTGGCAGGTAAACAAGATGAGTTACGTGGCTTAAAAGAAAACGTAATCGTTGGTCGCTTAATCCCGGCAGGTACAGGTTTTGCTTACCACCAAGCTCGTGCGAAAAAACGTGCACAACTTGAAGCAGGCATCGCAGTAGCTCCTGAGTTTGAAGCTCCGGCTACGAAAGTAAACTCATTTGTAACCGATGCAGACATCGAAGCTGAATTTGAATTTGTTGCAGACGATGCAACTCAAAGTTTAGCTGCGTTATTAAATGCAGGTGATGAAGAATAATTCGTAGCGTATAGATAAAAAGCCCCCAGAACGAAAGCTCTGGGGGCTTTTTGTTTATTATATGATTTCTATTGGAGTTAAAATAACATCATATCCATCATTCCTTATATTATTTATAGTATTAAATAAACTTATCTTCGAGAAAGAACTCATATTAAGAGGAAAACCACTAATTTTATTAGATTCTATTGCAATAGCAATTACAACAGTTTTCTTTGTTTCTTCTGAAATAGTAAAGACGCTTGTACATTTTTCTCTAAATTCTTTTGAGTTTGCATATAAAGTAGATGCTATATATGCTTGTGAAAATAGGTATGAGGATTTTGCTCCCCAGACATTTTTAATGTGAATAAAACGATGTTTACTATGATCATAAAGGTCGGCAAGTTCAATTTTTGACTTTTCATCAGTCTTAATTAAATTTCGATCAAGTAATAAGAAACCTTTCTGTTTAGAAACCTCATCATTATATATCTGTTCAGCATAAGTTTTTCTATCCTCATTTTTTTCTATGGAAATAATTTTGTTTTTTATGTCATCAGCATTCCATTTTGGTAGATAATCATTTTCAATGGTAATATTCCTTATTTTATCATCTATAAAAGAAATGATATTATCTAAAATATTAAACCATTTGCCATCTAATTTTACGTAATGCTGATTATTTAAAGAAGCTTCGCAAACAATAAGCCTTTCTAGTGAGTTATTGTGATAAAAATCTTTTTCTCCCTCAGTTGTTATTCCCATAATATGTATATTTAATAGTTCTTTAAGAGATAGATTCATTTGAAAATTTTCTTGAATACGGACTTTGATTTCATCTATATCAAGCTCCTTTATTTCGAATTTATTATTTTTAATAGATAATTCATATTCAGAATAATCAAATCGTTTGAATGGATCTGGTAAATCTAAGTACAAGGTAGAGTGGCTGCTATTGATATTTTTATAGAACTTATATAGTTTCCTATAACAATTTAAATTTAACTTGTGTATTAATTCCTTATTTTTAACTTGTTTATACGATTTTGGCATCTTAATTTTTTCTTCTTGTCCTAGAATTTTATTAATTTCATCAAGCACATGCTCTATATGTCTAATATCTTTTTCTGTGCGGAGAACAATAGATGATTTACCTTGCACTACAAAGTGTTTTCCTGAGAATTCCCCTTTTCCTGATATACTTTTTAATATTTTATTATAGTTTTCATTGTCGAAGTTAGGGTTATAATTCGCTACACTTCTTTGTATTTGCCTTGTTTGGCTCTTTATAGAAAACTGATGGATAGAAGAAATAGATAAATTATCTATTAATCGCAAGGCAACATCTAATCCAAATTCATCTTCAATATACTCTTGAATAATCTTAAACCCATATCCCCCAGTAAGGGCATAAAGGTTATTTTTATAGTTTATTAGATAGATAAAACTATTTGAATAATTCTCGAATGATATTCCAGGTGCTAACGGTGTTATAAAATTACTCCATTCAGGAGTGCTTCTTTTATTTTTTTGTATAAATAAACTACTTTTTTCATCTGAGAAAATCTTTTCGTATTCATTTATAGAAGAGAAATTATCGAGAGTAAAATGTGATCTTAATTTAAAGATATTTATACGATTTGTTTTAGTTCTAGCCATAATAATCTATCCTTTAAATATAAGTATATATACCTAAATTTACTAACCTAACTTGCTTCTGATAATACAAGAATTAGCACTTGCAACATCTGATAAATGGTATCTTTAATACAAGCGGTTAAATTCCCTCAAAAATCTGCAAATTTCCCTCAACAAACGCTTGCGTTTGAACGTTGGCTTTGCCAACGGCTCCGAAGGAGCGAGCGTAGCGAGTAAATCCAACCGCTTGTACCTCCACTATAACTCCCCAAACGCTTTATGCGCAGCCTCTAACGTGCGGGCAATATCTTCATCTGTGTGAGCTAAAGACATAAACCCTGCCTCGAATGCTGATGGGGCTAAATACACGCCTTGTTCTAACATTAGGTGGAAGAAACGGTTGAATTTGGCGGCATCGCATTTCATTACTTCTTGGAAGTTGGTAATAGCTTTTTGTTCGGTGAAGAATAAGCCGAACATCCCGCCGACATATTGTACCGTTAATGGCACATTGTGCTTATCTGCAAGAGCTTTAAAGCCTTCAGCGAGGGTTTTGGTTTTTTCAGCTAAAATGGTTTCATTGCCCGCTTTCGATAATTCAGTTAAGCAAGCTAAACCTGCTGCCATTGCAATCGGGTTGCCTGAAAGCGTGCCTGCTTGGTAAACCGGACCGGTTGGGGCGATGTGTTCCATAATTTCTTTTTTACCGCCGAATGCACCCACCGGCATACCGCCGCCGATAATTTTGCCGAGCGTAGTTAAATCAGGTGTAACGCCGTAGTAAGATTGAGCTCCACCAAGTGCGACACGGAAGCCTGTCATTACTTCATCAATAATAAATACTGCACCGTATTGAGTACAAAGCTCACGCAAGCCTTGCAAAAAGCCTTCTTGTGGCGGAATACAGTTCATATTACCGGCAACAGGCTCAACAATTAAACAAGCGATCTCATTTGGATATTGTTCAAATGCTGCTTTCACCGAATCTAAATCGTTATAAGTGCAAGTAAGCGTGTGTTTCGCAAAATCTGCCGGTACGCCCGGACCACTTGGCTGACCAAGTGTTAAAGCACCTGAACCGGCTTTCACTAGAAGTGAATCAGAATGCCCGTGGTAGCAGCCTTCAAATTTGATGATTTTATCTCGCCCTGTGTAGCCACGAGCTAAGCGAATAGCAGACATTGTAGCTTCTGTGCCGGAGCTTACCATTCTCACCATTTCAATCGATGGTACTAATTTGCAGACTAATTCGGCAAGGGTGATTTCAGCCGCAGTTGGAGCACCGAAACTTAAGCCGTTTGGCACGGCTTTTAATACGGCATCAATAATAGCCGGGTGGTTATGTCCTAGCACCATTGGTCCCCAAGAACCAACATAGTCGATATATTGTTTGCCATCGCTATCCGTAATATAAGCACCTGCGGCTTTTTCAATAAAAACAGGTGTGCCACCGACTCCTTTGAATGCACGAACGGGGGAGTTTACCCCGCCCGGAATCACTTTTTGGGCTTGTTCAAATAGTTGTTCTGACATTGACATAATAATTCCTTTTCAGTTTTGATAAATTTGCTCTCTATTGTACTGAAAAGCCCCTATTTTCGCTAAAAAATTTTGCGACTTTGCTGCCTTGTGCTATGCTGAACATCTATTTTATTGCTCATTTTTTTGAGGTAATCCCACTATGTGGCTTACTTTTCTTACCGTTTTTATCGTTTCGTTTCTTGCCTTAATCGTTATGCGACCAGTGGCGGAATTTGTGGGTTTAGTCGATAAACCAAACTTTCGTAAACGCCATCAAGGTTTAATCCCGTTAATTGGTGGTATTGCATTATTTATCGGTAATCTCACCTTTTATTTTATGCAGTGGCAAGATATGCGACTGCCGGAGCTTTATCTCACGGCAGTTTCTATTTTGCTGATTATCGGCGTGTTAGATGATCGCTTTGACATCAGCCCACTACTGCGAGCCGGCATTCAAGCCGCGTTAGCAGGGGCGATGATTTACAGTGGCTTATCGCTGAGCAGTTTAGGGCAGATAATCGCCCCATTTAGTATTGAGCTAGGCTGGCTTGGCATTGTATTTACCGTTTTCATTACGATTGGTGTTATTAATGCCTTCAATATGGTTGATGGTATTGATGGCTTATTAGCAGGACTTTCAAGTGTGAGCTTCGCAGGGCTTGGCACATTGATGTTTATTAAAGATGAGCCAACTTTAGGCTATTGGTGTTTTGCTATCATTCTTGTACTACTGCCGTATGCAATGTTCAACTTAAGTCTATTTGGTGCAAAATGGAAAGTATTTATGGGCGACTCAGGCAGTATGCTGATTGGCTTTACTATTATTTGGATTTTACTGTTAAGCACGCAAGGACAAGGCTCACCAATCAGCCCGATTACAGGGTTATGGCTGATTGCCGTTCCTCTTATTGATATGGTGGCAGTAATTATTCGCCGTTTGAAAAAAGGTAAAAGTCCGTTCAAACCTGACCGCTTGCATTTGCACCATTTAATGATGCGAGCGGGATTAACCTCTCGCCAAGCCCTGTTAGTGATTACACTTTGGGCTGGTTTTTGTGCCACACTTGGCATATTGGGCGAAGTATATTACTGGAACCAATGGGTAATGATGTTGATGTTCATCGGTTTGTTCTTTTTATACGCCTATTCAATTACCCACGCGTGGCGTATAACGCGTTTTATTCGCCGTTTGAAACGCCGTGCAAAACGCACTAAACAAGTTTAAAGGAAATTGTTGTGAAAACGCTATTTTATCGTTTTTTAGTTCTGATTTTATTTGCTGCCATTGGGGGCGGTGCTGGTTATGGTTTGAGTTATACTCAGCCTGAAAAATGGCAAGTAACCGCTCAGTTTGAGCAACCGAGCATTCCTGATTTAGGTAATTATTATTCGTTGCTTTCTACTTATCGGTTTTTGAGTAGTAATACGCCGGAACTCAGTAGCCAAGCCACCCAGAAAGATGCGGTGGAACAAGCCTATGAGGAATTTAAACGCAATTTGAACTCTGCTGATTTGCTTCAAGCTTACTTATTAGAAAATGAAGTGGTAAAGCTAAAGGCTCAAGTTGAGAAAAAATCGACAGCGATTGTGGCGGCTGAATTGGTTGAGCAGTTTAGTTTCCAAAAAGATGTTACCACTTCTGCCGATAATCTGAGTTTAACTTTAGAAAATGCAGAAGATGCTCAAAAATTATTAACGGATTTTATTCCACTGGTAAACTCTCAAGCTCGTGAGAAGTTAAACGCCGATTTAATTGCGAAATGGAAGGTATTATTCCAACAAATTAAAACTGCTTCAGAGTTAAATGTTGGAACAAAAGGTAATCAAGACTGGGCGGCAAAATTGCAAATGATGCGTTCGGTTCAGCCATTGGATAACCAATTAAAAGCTTATCGTTTAGTGAAATCGCCTGCTATTCCACTAAAAGCAGAATCGCCGGATCGCCTGTTTTGGTTAATGGTTGGAGCATTAGGCGGATTGCTTATCGGCTTTATGTTAAGTTTTGCAGTAAGAGCAAAAACTAATGTAGCATTAGAAGAAGTATAATTAAAATGGCACACGAGTAGTGTGCCATTTCTCTTTTTAATGGGTAAAGATGCAAAAAACTAAATTTAATCGAATTTGTATTATTGGCTTAGGCTATATCGGGCTGCCAACGGCGGTGGCTTTTGCCAATGCAGGTAAGCAAGTGATTGGGGTGGATATTAATGAGCAAGTTGTAGCAAGCCTCAAGCAAGGCAAAATTCATATTATTGAGCCTGATTTGCAAACAGCCTTTACACAAGCGGTCAAAAATGGATATTTTTTTGCAACTCAAACGCCTGAGGAGGCGGATGCCTTTATTATTGCCGTGCCAACGCCACTATTAGGGAAAAAGCCCGATCTCTCCTATATGCAAAATGCTGCTTTAGCTATCGCCCCTTATTTACGCAAAGGGAATTTGGTGGTGCTTGAGTCCACTTCGCCTGTCGGTACAACAGAAAAATTAGCCGAGTGGTTAAGCCAAGCTCGTTCCGATTTAGCCTTTCCTGCCGATGTGCATATTGCCTACTGCCCTGAACGTGTTTTACCCGGCAGAATAATGACAGAATTGGTGGAAAATAACCGCATTATTGGTGGTTTAACCCCCCAATGCAGCCAACAAGCGGTCGATTTATACCAAATTTTTGCAAAAGGGAATTGTATTTCAACCCAAGCTCGCACGGCTGAAATGTGTAAGCTGGTGGAAAATAGCTTTCGTGATGTAAATATCGCTTTTGCCAACGAACTTTCAATGATTTGCGATGAGCTAGATATTAACGTGTGGGAGCTCATTGAGCTTGCCAATCAGCACCCAAGAGTGAATATTCTACAACCCGGAGCCGGCGTGGGCGGACATTGCATTGCGGTTGACCCTTGGTTCATTGTTTCTCAATCGCCTCAATTAGCCCGTTTAATTCGTACTGCACGAGAAGTAAATAATGCCAAGCCGCAATGGGTGTTAGAAAAACTCAAAGCCCTTGTGGCGGATTGTGTGGTAGAGAAAAATTGTAAACCCGGTGATCTAACCATTGCTTGTTTCGGTTTAGCCTTTAAGCCGGATATTGATGATTTGCGAGAAAGCCCTGCTTTAGCGATTACCCAACAAATCGCACAATGGCACAAAGGCGAAGTGCTGGCGGTTGAACCAAATATTCAGACTTTATCGTTAGAAAATGTAACATTAGTTGATACTGCTACAGCACTTTCCCAAGCCGATCTTATTGTTCTATTGGTTGATCATACACCATTCAAACAAATCTCAATTGACCGTGTGAAACAAAAATATCTGCTTGATTGCAGAGGGATATGGTTAAGATGATAAGGGCGGATAAATGGCTCTCTGATTTTTTCGGCAGAGAAATCGTGCAAGCAAAAGTAGCGGCTGATAATTTTGTTCACATAGACCGACTGCAAAAACAAGGTTTTATCTTTGTAGAAGGCGAGGTGGAACTTGCATTCGATCTTGTAAAATTTTTGCAAAATCCGACCGCTTGTAGTGAAGCAAAGATGTCTGATTTGCCTGAGTTAATTTCATTATTTGGTTCTGCTTTTCCAAATAGCCGTTTCCGCCCGCCTTATTTTTCTATAGAGGAAAATCAACGCTTTTATCAAACGTGGATTGAAAATGCAGTGAAAGGCGAATTTGATGATATTTGCCTGATTAAACGAAATGAATTAGGGCAACTTCAAGGAGCGATTACCGTTCGTTTATTCGCCGGTAAGCAAGCTAAAATTGGCTTACTGGCGGTAGAGCCTCGTTTTCAGCAACAAGGGACTGGTTCTGCGTTGTTGCACGCTGCAATCTATTGGGCGAAGCAACAGCAGGTAGATAAGTTATTTGTTGCTACGCAAAGTAGTAATCTGAAGGCTGCTCGGTTGTACCAATCTCTAGGGGCAAATATACAAGCGGTCTATTATTGGTTTTATCCTGCAATTTCAAGCAATTTATGAAAAACACAGATCTTATCCCATTCAATCAACCACCGATTATTGGCTCGGAACTTGGCTATATTCAACAAGCAATGGCGAGCGGAAAGCTATCAGGCAATGGTAAATTTACCCATTTGTGCGAACAGTGGCTGGAGAAAAACCTCACGCACAGTAAAGTGCTACTCACACCTTCTTGCACGGCAGCTTTAGAAATGGCTGCGATGTTGTTGGATATTCAGCCTGGTGATGAAGTGATTATGCCAAGTTACACTTTTGTTTCTACTGCCAACGCTTTTGTGTTGCGTGGGGCGAAAATCGTGTTTGTGGATATTCGCCCTGATACAATGAATATTGATGAAAACCAAATCGAGCAAGCAATCACACCGAAAACCAAAGCCATTGTGCCTGTGCATTATGCCGGTGTGGCGTGCGAGATGGAAAAAATTATGGCGATTGCTGAAAAGCACGGGCTTTATGTAGTGGAAGATGCTGCTCAAGCTGTTAATGCGTTTTATCAAGGCAGAGCATTAGGCTCAATTGGACATATTGGTTGCTATAGCTTCCACGAAACCAAAAATTACTCGGCAGGTGGTGAAGGCGGAGCGATCGTGTTGAATGATCCGACATTGATCGCTAGAGCGGAGATCTTACGGGAGAAAGGTACGGATCGAAGCTGGTTTTTTCGTGGTGAGGTGGATAAATACCGTTGGCAGGATATTGGATCGAGTTTTTTAATGTCTGAAATTCAAGCTGCCTATTTGTATGCTCAACTTGAAGTGGCAGATAAAATTAATCAAAAACGATTAACTTTGTGGCAGAACTATTTGCAAGCCTTTTTGCCGTTAGCTCAAACAGGCAGAGTAGTGCTACCAAGTTCGGCAGAACAATATCAACATAACGGGCATTTGTTTTATCTGAAACTGAAAGATTTAGCTGAACGTTCGGCGTTTATTGAGTTTATGAAAGCTCAAAAGATCTTAACAGTGTTTCATTATGTACCGTTACATTCCAGCCCTGCCGGGGGGAAGTTTGGCAGATTTAGTGGGGAAGAGTGTTTTACTACAAAAGAAAGTGAACGATTAGTGAGATTGCCGCTGTTTTATAATTTAACTGAACAAGAACAATCTAGGGTCATTGAGGCGACAATAAGCTTTTTCGAACAATAAAAAAACGGCTGAGATTATTCTCAGCCGTTCTCTATTATGAATAATAAAGTTCAAATTCTACCGGGTGTGGGGTCATATTCACACGCTCAACTTCTTTGCGGCGAATGCCGATATACGCATCAATAAAATCTTTAGTGAACACGCCACCTTGAGTTAAGAATTCAAAGTCATTGCTTAAGGCATCAAGAGCAGATTCTAACGATGAAGCAACTGTTGGAATATCTTTTAACTCTTCCGGCGGTAAATCGTATAGGTTTTTATCCATTGCATCGCCCGGGTGGATTTTATTGATCACACCGTCTAAACCTGCCATTAATAATGCTGCGAAGCAAAGGTAAGGGTTTGCCATTGGGTCTGGGAAGCGAGCTTCTACACGAGTTGCTTTCGGGCTGGTTACTGCCGGAATACGGATAGATGCTGAGCGGTTACTTGCTGAATAAGCTAATAACACAGGTGCTTCAAAGCCCGGAACTAAACGTTTATATGAGTTAGTCGTTGGGTTGGTGAAGGCATTTAATGATTTAGCGTGCTTGATGATACCACCGATATAGTAAAGAGCAGTTTCAGATAAGCCTGCGTATTTGTCGCCCATAAAGACGTTTTTGCCGTCTTTGCTTAACGACATATTACAGTGCATTCCCGAACCGTTATCGCCTGCGAACGGTTTTGGCATAAAGCAGGCTGTTTTACCGTGTTCAACCGCTACATTTTGCACGATGTATTTGTAAATTTGGGTTTCGTCCGCTTTTAACGTTAAGCTATTGAATTTGGTTGCGATCTCATTTTGACCTGCAGTTGCCACTTCGTGATGGTGAGCTTCGATCACTAAGCCCATTTCTTCCATCAGTAAGCACATTTCTGAGCGAATATCGTGAGCAGTATCAATTGGGGCAATCGCACAGTAGCCGCCTTTTTTCAATGGGCGATAGCCATTGTTACCGTCTTCAAATTTACGGTTGGTATTCCAAGCGGCTTCAACATCATCAATTTTGTATGAGACATTGTTCATCTCGGTGCTGAAACGCACATCATCAAATAGGAAAAATTCCGGCTCAGGTCCGAACATCACGCTGTCGGCAATACCGGTAGATTTTAAATAGTTTTCTGCACGTTGAGCGATAGAGCGAGGGTCGCGGTCATAAGACTGCATTGTGTTAGGGTCGTAAATTGAACAGCGGATAGTGAGGGTAGGAATGCGAGCGAAAGGATCAACAACAGCAGTTTCGGCAATTGGCATTAAAAGCATATCGGCTTTATTAATCGCTTTCCAGCCCTCAACGGACGAGCCGTCGAACATTTTGCCTTCCTCGAATAAGTCTTCAAGATCATTGATGACCAAACTGACTGGTAATGAAACTCCGTGCTCTTTACCTTTAATATCAGTAAATTTTAATAAGACAAATTTGATATCATTGTCTTGAATCAGTTTAGATACGTTAGCGATTGCGTTCGACATAATATAAGTATTCCTCGTAGCGAAATTAATAAATAAAAACTCGCACATCATAGCATTTTTTTAGCTGGAAATGTGATGTTTTTTAGTCGCATTTATGCAAAAGAAATTTCGGCAGAATTGTCAATTTTTGTTAAAATTGGAAGTATTTTTTGGCTGAAGGAAATAACGTTATGCAACCGATTTATCATATTTTAGGCTCGGATATTCCACACCATAATCAGCGTGTTTTAACGTTTTTTCAACAAGAGTTGCTACCTACGTTGCCGCCTTCTTCCTATTATTTTTATGTAGTGGGTAAGGATATGCTTAAAACCTATTTCCCTGATTTGGAGATAACGACTTTTTCTACTCAAAAACAAATTGCTCAAGCACTCATTGCAAAAAATCAGCAAAATCCGACCGCTTGTTTTATCTTACACGGTCAGTTTAATCTGTGGGTTTGGCTTGCCATTGCGTTAGGAAAATTATCAACAGAAAATATTATCTGGCATATTTGGGGAGCGGATTTATATGAGGTCTGTGCTTCTTGGAAATTTAGGTTATTTTATCCAATTAGGCGGTTTGCTCAACGTAAGTTAAAGCAAGTCTGGGCAACAAGGGGTGATCTGGATTATGTCTGGCGACGTATAAGATCAAGATCGGAACAAGATCGGTTAATCTATTTCGCAACGAAATTGCCGGATCGACATAGCGTGCAGAGAGTTAAAAATGATCAATTAACTATTTTATTAGGCAATTCAGGCGATCCTTCTAATAATCATATTCAAGCATTAAAGGAAATCCAGCAGCGTTTGGGCAACAACGTACGAATTATGGTGCCAATGGGCTATCCGGCAAATAATGAATGCTATATTCAGCAAGTGGAAGCAGAGGGCAAGCGGTTATTTTTAGCGGAAAATTTGCAAATTCTGCGAGAAAAATTGGATTTTGACGAATATCTTTTATTGCTTTCACAATGCGATCTCGGCTATTTTAACTTTGAACGCCAACAAGGCATTGGTACGATTTGTTTGTTGATCCAACAGAATATTCCTTGCGTGTTGCACCCGAATAATCCGTTTGGTTTGGATATGCAAGCCGAGCAAGTGCCTTATCTGTTGGCGGAGAATATGACATTTTCAAAAATTCAAGCTGTCAAACAACAATTAGGTGATATGAATAAAAACAACATTGCATTTTTTCCTAAAACTTATCTGAAATTATGGCAAACACAATTAACTGAATTGATACATAATGAATAATTTACTGTTTCTTGGCGGATTTTACCTCGTTTCCGTAGGGCTATTTTTAACCGTACTTTATCGGCTTTATCAGAAATCGGGCTTTACTTTCCATTTACTGTTCAGTCTGATCTATTTTATTACCTTTTACGCAGGCTTCCCGCTTTCTCTCGCAATGGCATTAGGCTTTGATTACTTACTCCCAAACATTGAACATCAATGGTTGGTGTTTATGACAAGCGGAGTGGGCTATTTCATTTATTTTGTCGTTTATTCTTACTGTTGCTATTTTTCACTGCCGTTTGAGCCAAAATCTGCAAATTTTCAGGCAAAAATAACCGCTTGTATGTTGGCGTTAGTTGCCATTTCAACGTTATTTTACTTCCTTTATTTAAACGGTTTCCTCTTCTTTAAATTAGAAAAGTATAGCCAGCTGTTCGCTAAAGATTGGGTCGTGCTTTCAGCATTAAAACGTTTTTTCTACTTTTTATTGCCGGCTCTTCTGATTTTTTTCTTCTTATATAAGAACAAAAAAGCGTGGTGGACCGTGCTGATTATCGGCGGATTATTTGGCTTACTAACCTATTTCGCCGTAGGCGGTACAAGAGCAAATTTAGCATTAGCGGTGGCATTTTTCTTGCTGATTGGTTTGCAGCAAAAGTATCTTTCACTATCCACTGTAGTTTGGCTAGGGCTAAGTGGTGTAATCGCAATGTTTTTCCTCGCTCTCGCTCGCTATAAATTGAATCTTTCTGCCAGTGAAACGATCTACACCTTTTTATATTTGAGCCGAGATACCTTTTCACCTTGGGAAAATCTCGCCCGCTTATTATCTTCTGATGTGGAATATCAAGGTTTAATGCCAATTGTGAGGGATTTTTATGTCTATATTCCACAATCTGTTTGGCAAGAACGCCCCGATATTGCTTGGAACACGGCAAATTATTTCACTAAAGTGATTTTGGGGAATCATTCAGGCTTAGCCATTTCACCTACGTTATTAGGTTCTTTCTATATTATGGGTGGATTTTGGTTAATTGCGATTGGAATGGCGGTTGTGGCGTTTTTGATTAAAATGTTAGATAACTTTTTTACCTATGGAAAAGCAGTCAATTCCGCATTAATTCAGGCGTATTGTTTCGGTAATTTGTTCAACTTGATTGTTTTAGTCCGAGAGGGAATGGATGCTTTTGTCTCTCGCTTCCTCTTTTTTACGATTGTTTTTGCTGTTTGTTGGCTATTAGCGAAGTTAATAGGTGGGAAACAAGATGTTCGATAACGTCATTATTCGTGGCATTAGGTTACAAGCGGTTAAAAATCAGGAAATTTTTACAAATTTTTTAATGAATGAGCAGAGCATTCAACAGGGAAGATTGATCGCCATTAATGCGGAAAAAGTGATTAATGCAGAAAAAAATCCGCAGCTACACCAAGTGATTGCTGACGCTGAGTTTAACTATGCAGATGGGATCAGCATTGTTCAGTCGGTAAAAAAGAAATATCCAAATATGGAAATAGAAAGAATTGCAGGAGCAGATTTATGGGAAAAACTAATGCAAAAAGCAGGGGAGTTGAATGTGCCTGTTTTTTTAGTGGGTAGCACTTCTGAGAATTTAAAGTTAGTTGAAGCTAAGTTAGTGAAATGGAATGTCAATATTGTCGGCACGCATCACGGCTATTTTAATGCCGAAGATGAGCACTCTCTTATTACCCAAATTAAGCAAAGTGGAGCGAAATTTATCAGTGTTGCAATGGGAACGCCAAAGCAAGAGCTATTTATTCAAAAAGTCTATAAAGAATATCCGCAGGCTCTCTATATGGGGGTAGGGGGAACTTACGATGTTTTTACCGGAAAGACAAAAAGAGCACCTAAAGTCTGGCAAAACTTAGGACTGGAGTGGTTGTATCGCTTATTACATCAACCCACACGTTGGCAACGACAACTCAATTTGCTGAGATATGCTTATTATTATGTAACGAATCAGCTCTAAAAATCAGCATATTTGATATTTATTACACGTTTTGAATAAAATAAAATCAAATGAGATGTTTTTTTAAATTTTTTTGAAAAAGTGCTAGACAAGGGGAATGGAAATCTATAATATACGCCTCCGTTGCGACGCAATAACTTATTGATGTAAATCAAAGCGTTCGTAGCTCAGTTGGATAGAGCGTTGGCCTCCGGAGCCAAAGGTCGCAAGTTCGAATCTTGTCGAGCGCACCAGAGTCAATGCAGCACTATCAACACAATGGTGGCTATAGCTCAGTTGGTAGAGCCCTGGATTGTGATTCCAGTTGTCGTGGGTTCGAATCCCATTAGCCACCCCATTTTAAATATACTCTTAATGAGTAACTGACGGCGAGTAGCGCAGCTTGGTAGCGCAACTGGTTTGGGACCAGTGGGTCGTAGGTTCAAATCCTATCTCGCCGACCAATTCTTTTTTTTGCTCTTTAACAATTT
>NZ_JBAJJM010000013.1:0-39030 GCF_036880405.1 Mannheimia indoligenes
AAATTGTTAAAGAGCAAAACAAAACGACGCACCGGAATCAAACTTAATCTCTTCACAACAGTGCGTCGTTGTGTGGGGTGCATTATAGAGAAATCTAAAATGAACGCAAGTGTTTTTTGCAAAAAATTTTAAAAAAATCACCGCTTGTTGAATTTACAACCATATTGAAAATAATTTCATCAAATACTGATTTCTATTGCATCAATAACAATGATGCCCCTTAATACCAAAGTATCAAGGGGCAGAGCATTACGGTAATTCTTTCGAATTCCTTATTGTAGCAACGTTTCTCATTTCGCAGTACTACACGGCATATTTTAACTGTTGTATAATTTTTGTCAAATCTATTTGATAGGAGAAATGTAAATGAAACTGCTTCGCTATATTCTTGGTTTAGACTTAGGTATTGCTTCCGTTGGTTGGGCAATAGTAGAAATTGATGAGAATGGTTTTCCGATTCGGTTGATTGATGTTGGTGTTCGTACCTTTGAACGAGCTGAAGCACCAAATGGTGATTCATTAGCCAAAACTCGCCGTGATGCCCGTTCCACCCGCCGTTTAATCCGTCGCCGTGCATTTCGCCTATTAAAAGGAAAACGTCTCTTAAAACAACATAATGTAATCAATAAAGAAGCACTGACTACCCTGCCTACCGATTGCTGGGCATTACGGGTAAAAGGTTTAGACGAACGCCTCTCGCCAATAGAGTGGTCTGCGGTATTGCTTCATTTATTGAAACATCGTGGCTACCTTTCTCAACGTAAAAATGAAGCGAAAAATGCGGATAAAGAAATGGGGGTATTGCTTTCCGGTGTGGCAAGTAACCATCAATTATTAGTCGAAAACCAATTCCGCACACCGGCAGAGATTGCAGTGAAAAAATTTGCTCTCGAAGAGGGGCATATCCGCAATCAGCGAGGGGCGTATACGCATACTTTCGACCGTAAGGATCTACTCGCTGAAATGCAACTACTCTTCCAAACCCAGCGAGAACTCAGCAACCCACATACAAGCGGTCAATTAGAACAAGAATTTTGCAAATTGCTGATGTGGCAGAAACCGGCGTTATCGGGCGATGCGATTTTGAAAATGCTCGGCAAATGTACCTTTGAAACCAACGAATATAAAGCCGCCAAACACAGCTACACGGCGGAACGTTTTGTTTGGCTGACGAAACTGAATAATTTACGGATTTTAGATAACGGCTCGGAGCGTGCTTTAAATGCCGATGAACGGAGTTTATTACTCAACCAGCCTTATGAAAAAGCCAAACTCACCTACACCCAAGTGCGTAAACTGCTGGGTTTATCGGAAGAGGCTCGTTTTAATAGCGTGCGTTACGGTAAAGAGAAAGCCGAAGATGCCACACTGATCGAGCTGAAAGCCTATCACACCATTCGTAAAGCGGTGGAAAAGGCAGATAAATCGGCGTGGGAAACCCTGAAAAATCAAACCGCACTTTTAGACGAGATCGGCACGGCATTCTCTATTTACAAAACCGATAACGACATCACTGAACAACTCAACGGAAAATTGTCTGAGACAGTACTAAACGCTCTGCTGGAAAACCTCAACTTCGATCAATTCATTCAACTTTCCTTAAAAAGCCTCTACAAGATTGTGCCGTTGATGGAACAAGGCTTGCGTTATGACGAGGCTTGCCAACAGATTTACGGCGACCATTTTGGTAAAAAATCGGGCGAAATCAACCGCTTGCTACCGCCAATCCCTGCCGATGAAATTCGTAATCCGGTAGTGTTACGTTCGCTCACCCAAGCCAGAAAAGTCATCAATGCCGTGATCCGCCTCTACGGATCGCCGGCTCGGATTCATATTGAAACCGCCCGAGAGCTCGGCAAATCCTATAAAGATCGCAAAGAGATTGAAAAACGCCAAGAGCAAAATCGTGCCGAGCGGGAAAAAGCAACGGCACAATTCAAAACGCTTTTCCCTACCTTTATTGGCGAGCCGAAAGGCAAAGATATTTTGATGATGCGGCTGTATGAACAGCAAAACGGGCAGTGCCTATATAGCGGAAAACCGCTCAATTTAAACCGCTTGTTGGAAAAAGGCTATGTGGAAATCGACCACGCCCTACCGTTTTCCCGCACGTGGGACGACAGTCAAAATAACAAAGTTCTGGTGCTTGCCGGCGAAAATCAGAATAAAGGCAATCAAACGCCGTTTGAGTGGCTCGGCAAAGACGAACATCAATGGGCGTTATTTGTCGCTCGGGTGAATGGCTGTCGCTTTCCGTATGCGAAAAAGCAACGGATTTTAACCAAAAAACTCGATGAGCAGGGCTTTATTGAACGCAACCTAAACGACACCCGCTATATCGCCCGTTTCTTGGTGAATTTTGTGCGTGAGAATTTACATTTAACCGGCAAAGGCAAAAATCGGGTGTTTGCCTCAAACGGTCAAATCACCGCTTTCTTGCGTGGGCGTTGGGGATTAAGCAAGGTGCGTGAAGAGAGCGACCGCCACCACGCCCTAGATGCGGTGGTAGTTGCCTGTTCAACGGTAGCGATGCAGCAAAAAATCACCCGCTTTGTGAAATATCAAGAAGGGAATTTACAGACGGCAGAACGCATTGACCGAGAAACCGGCGAGATCATTCCGCTACATTTCCCTGATCCGTGGCACTTCTTCCGCCAAGAGGTGATGATCCGCATTTTCAGTGAAAATCCACAGGAAGATCTGATTATCCAACTGCCGGATCGCCCCGAAACCAACCACGAATTTGTACAACCGCTGTTTGTCTCTCGTATGCCAACGAGAAAAATGAGCGGACAGGGGCATAAAGAAACTATATCGTCTGCTAAATACCAAGACGAAAATTTGACAACTACGAAAAAGTTATTAACTGAAATTACCCTCCAAGATTTAGAAAATATGATTAATAAAGACAGAGATTGGGTTCTTTATCAATCTCTTAAAGAGCGTTTATCCGCTTATCAAGACAATGCCAAAGAAGCTTTTAAAGAAAAATTCTATAAAACAGATAAAGATGGAAATAAAAGCTCCACCATAGTTAAATCAATAAAAATCACAACAAAATTAAAAAGAGGTATAACAATAAGAGACGGCATTGCAGAAAACACCTCTATTGTTAGAACAGACTTATTCTTGAAAGGTAACAAATATTATTTTGTACCGGTCTATGCTTGGCAAGTAGCAAAAGGTATATTACCAAATATAAGCTCAACAGGCATAGAAATAGATGATAGCTATGTATTTCAATTTTCTTTATTTAAAAATGATCTTATAGAAATTCAAGATCCAAGCAATAGCGATAATAACATTATCGCATACTATATAAGAAACGGAGATGACAAACGGTTTGTATTAAAACTACACGATGGAGCTATTTGTCCCAACGGGTATAGTAAAATGAAAGACAATCCTGAACAGTTTAGAATTAGTGTTTTAAATCAGAAATCTATCAGAAAATACCAAGTCGATGAACTCGGTAAAAATATCCGCCCTTGTCGCCCAAGCAAACGACAAGCCGTTCGCTAACCCAATCCCTGCCCCGTTCTGCGGTGCAGGGATTTTTTATAGGAGAGATTATGAGCTGGCGTAGTATTTTAATCAGCAAAGGCGGAAAATTATCGCTCCGCCAAAATCAAATGGTTATTTGGCAAGAAGAACAGGAATTTTGCGTGCCGTTAGAAGATATTGCGGTGATTGTAATTGAAAGTCGTGAAGTGGTGATTACCGCCCCACTACTTTCTGCTCTCGCTCTCAACGGCATCACGCTCTTAACCTGCGATGAGCAATTTATTCCGTGCGGACAGTGGCTGCCGTTTGGGCAGTATCACCGCCAACTGAAAACCTTAAAACTGCAACTGGAAATGAGCCAACCGCTGAAAAAACAGCTTTGGCAAGCGATTGTGCAACAGAAAATCCGCAACCAAGCCTCTGTATTGAGCCAAACCAAGCGGTCGGATATTGCTGAAAAATTGCAAAATATGGCAAAACGGGTTAAATCCGGCGACAAAGAGAACCTCGAAGCCCAAGCCGCCCAACTTTACTTCCAAACTGCTTTCGGCAAAGATTTCCGCCGCTGGCAAGAAAATGCGATTAACGCTCATCTCAACTACGCCTATACCGTGCTACGTTCGGCAGTAGCTCGCTCACTAGTGCTTTACGGTTGGTTGCCGACCTTAGGCATTTTTCACCACAGCGAACTCAACCCGTTCAACCTTGCAGATGATTTTATCGAACCATTTCGCCCGCTCGTGGATTTACAGGTGTGGGATTTATGGCGACAAGAAAAATTAAGCGACAGCCTGATGCCACACACCAAACAGAAATTAGTCGGGTTGCTGCACTATCAACTGCGTTTTCAAGACCAAACATTCAGCACACTGGCAGCGATTGACCGCACGGTCGGATCATTTCAAACAGCTGTCTCCCAACGAGATCCGAGCTTATTAAAACTGCCCGAAATTCTGCCGTTAAAGGAACATCATTATGAGTGAGGCAACATTTATGCGAATTATTGTTTTCTTTGACCTACCGGTTACCACCAAAGCCAAACGCCGAGCCGCCAGCCAATTTCGGCAATTTCTGCTAAAAGACGGTTATCAAATGCTGCAACTCTCGGTTTATACCCGGATTGTACGAGGGCGGGACTCGCTTGAAAAACATAACAAACGCCTCACCCAACATCTGCCGGAAGAAGGTTCGGTGCGTTGCTTGGAAGTTACCGAAAAACAATTTACCTCAATGCTATTGTTAGTCGGTGAATTAAAACCACAAGAGGAAAAAGTCAATGCAAACCAAATGCTACTCTTTTAGGAAAAAAACAGGATAAAAAATTTTTATGCTACATCGTCAATTTTTGTTTGATTGCTGAATTTTTAAGCTAACCATCATACCCAAATGCCTACTTTCAGCCATTTTTAGCAAAAAACAAGCGGTTATTTTTCTAAAAAAATCTGCAAAATTTGCAAAAAATTTCAGAAAAATAACCGCTTACAAAAGACTTTTTACTCGATTTTTTATCGAATTTTCCCTCGCAAAACCCTTTATAAATAAGACTCTGAGCGAGGGATATTGTAGCACTGCGAAATGAAAAAGGGAGCTACAACTTTAAATGAGCCTTAATGATTTAAGATTACATTGTAGCACTGCGAAATGAAAAAGGGAGCTACAACAGTTTTACCAAGCAGAAATCCCCCCGACCGATTGTAGCACTGCGAAATGAAAAAGGGAGCTACAACAACGATAATTTGCTTGCAAATTGTGGAGTGATTGTAGCACTGCGAAATGAAAAAGGGAGCTACAACATAAGCCATATTTAAACCAATTCAGCATTGATTGTAGCACTGCGAAATGAAAAAGGGAGCTACAACTTAACCTTAAATCTCGTTTGCTTGGGCTTTATTGTAGCACTGCGAAATGAAAAAGGGAGCTACAACATTGATGACGCAAAATATAGAGCAGCAGTAATTGTAGCACTGCGAAATGAAAAAGGGAGCTACAACGGTGTAGCAGAACGTTGCCCCCACCATTGCATTGTAGCACTGCGAAATGAAAAAGGGAGCTACAACCTTTATGAAATGCTATCAACTATTGACATAATTGTAGCACTGCGAAATGAAAAAGGGAGCTACAACCGTACTAAACGCTACAAAGATACAGGTTCAATTGTAGCACTGCGAAATGAAAAAGGGAGCTACAACGGGAAATATAGACTGCTGTCTTCCCTTCGGATTGTAGCACTGCGAAATGAAAAAGGGAGCTACAACGGTTTATGTAGGAGCTAACGGCACTGCAACATTGTAGCACTGCGAAATGAGAAAGGGAGCTACAACCCTGAGTACGAATATTAGAAACTTCCAATAATTGTAGCACTGCGAAATGAGAAAGGGAGCTACAACAAATGGTGCGAGCTTTAGCGGTAACGTAAGATTGTAGCACTGCGAAATGAGAAAGGGAGCTACAACTAAAGAGTGGAACGAAAGCCCCCCAAGAACTATGTCAGAAAGTTCGGTTATATGCATTGAATTTCACAGGGAAATCTTTTTCAAATAGTGAAACGGGAAATGAAATCTCTGTCGCGATGAGTGGCGTGAAACACACGATTGCAGGAGCCAGTGAAGATTTAGTGAAAACTATTCCAGCTATTCCCGATTTGATCCGCACAGCTAAATTACTGGAAACTAAACCGGATAAACACGGAGATGTAAATTATCTAGGAGTGGAGATCTATCAAGCGAGATTAAGTGTTGGTGGAAAGGAAAGAGAAATCATAATGACAGTGAAACACTGGAAAGATGGTCGCCGCTATTATGATCACGGCTATATGAAACGATAACGGCGTTAATCAACTGACTAACGCCGCTTGTAATGCCGGTCTGCGGATATCCAATGTTACTCGACCCCTCCGCCGTCAACCCCAGATGCAGCCATCACACTGCAACAACATTACCGATGACTTTATTTTAGCTCTATTTTTTAATCAGGTGCAACTATGAACCTACGCCAAATCGCAAATCGTGCAATCACCGATGTGAATCCGAATATTCCGGCAGTATTAAAACTCAACGTAGGAATGGAAACGGACGACACAGGCAAAAGAGTCGCAAAGTTTGATGAAATCAACGTCAAAATTCAGCCACAAAGCCTTTCAAGCAACGATTTACAAATGTTTGACACACTCGCCCAGCAAGGGCAGTTACTCAATGTTTATATTTCGGGGCAAATTCACGCTCTACGCCGTATTTCACAGAAAGATGCGGATAAACTGATATTCAAAGCCTTTGGTGAAAATGAAGAATCAGAATGGCTGATTAAATCGGTAGCGGAGAGTTTCCCTAACTGGTGCAAGGTGGTGGTATGGCGGCAGACATAACGCTAAGTGTTACACACGATGATATTTACCGAGAAGCCCGAGCTTATTTGCTTGGGCTTTTTCATTTAGAGGGTGATCGGGTTATTCGTGGCTATAGCAACAATGTGCCATTGCCGCAGTCGCCATTTATTCTAATGAACATTATTCACGAGCAGCCACTTTAAACTGAGAAAAATGCATCTTCTGTGAATTTAATAAGAAAAGGAGCTACAATTCGCAAAAAATCGTTTGCAAGAAATTGAAATTGTAGCACTGTGAAATGAGAAACACTCACCTCAAACCCAAATTAGATAAAATAAATATTCGCAATTTTCTTTCACAAGCGGTAGAATTTTATCCAACTTTTACCAATTAAGGAGTAGATTATGGAACATTTTATCGGTTTAGGTGTAGCTGGTAATTTTGCCGGACACTTGGAGCAAGCAGGTGAAGCTGCGGATTTCGTAAAAGTAAAAACCGTTGAAGCTGTGCAACCAAAAGCAATTTTTCCATTTTATGTACCAGCTGAGAATTTGGGGGATTATCAGTTCTTATCAACTTATCCGCTTTCAAATACTGCGATTAATTTCCCTACCGATGCGGATAATCTGCAAATTGAGCCTGAAGTGGCATTGATTTGTACCATTGGCTACCAAGACAATCAGGTTGTTTCTATCACTCCCTCTCATTTTGCCGCTTATAATGACTGCTCTATCCGTCGCCCGAATGCAAATAAAATCTGTGAAAAGAAAAACTGGGGAGCTTCGTCTAAAGGGCTTTCAGCTACTTTGTTAGAACTTGATAATTTTAACGAAGGGGGCAGATTAGATAACTACAACATCGCTTGTTTCCATAAACGTAATGGCGAGCTGAATGCTTATGGTATTGATAGTCCGGCAGTGGAATATAGCTACTTCCATCAAAAATTATTAGATTGGATTGTAGATAGAATGAATAATCAGCCAGATGAAGGTCCGATGAATAACATTGCTGAAATGTTAAAGCAGGCTAATTATCCGACAAAAGCCATTATTAGCATTGGGGCAACACGCTATACTCCGTTTGGCGAAACCAATTTCTTGCAAGTGGGCGATATGAGTATGGTCGTGGTATACAATGCAAAGAAATATACTCACAGTCAAATTGAAGAAATGGCGAAACTGGAAACCTTTAGCGAAGATATTTCCGCCTTAATTCAAACAGTTCGTTGATTACAAGCGGTCTTTTTTGAAAAAAATTTTGCGATCTGAATCGAAAATTTGAATTTCTTTTCTGACGCATCCCTTCCTTTATTTTATAGTGCCTTCAACCGTTGGAGGCACTATGAAAAAAATTCTCTTTTTATTACTACTCTGCTCTTCTCTTTCTGCCAAATCGTCCGATTTAATGTTGCTCAGTCAATATAAAGATCAAGATATTACCGGCTGGGTGATGAGCGAAAAACTCGATGGCGTGCGTGGTTTTTGGGACGGTAAACAACTGATCAGCCGACAAGGTTATCCGCTCAATCCACCTGATTATTTTGTAAAAGATTTTCCACCTTTTGCCATTGATGGCGAACTCTTTAGCGAACGAGGAAAGTTTGAAGAAATTTCTGCCACCGTCCGTTCTGCTGAACCTAAAGGTTGGTACAAATTAAAACTGTATGTGTTTGATGTGCCAAATGCGACAGGCGATTTATTTGAGCGGCTATCAAGTTTACAGAAATACCTTAACCAGAATCCTAATGCCCATATTGAGATTATTCCGCAAATTGCGATTCAAAATAAAGCCCACCTTCAGCAATTTTACCAAGATATTCTAGCTAAAGGGGGAGAAGGTGTGGTCGTTCGCAATCCAAATGCTGAATACATACAAGGGCGATCCGCTCAGATTTTGAAAATCAAACCTGTGCTAGATGAAGAATGTACTGTAACCGCACACCACAAAGGCAAAGGGAAATATGCCAACAAATTAGGGGCGGTGAGCTGCGAGAACCATCGAGGTCGTTTTCGCATCGGCTCAGGCTTTAAAGATAAAGATCGTGAAAATCCACCGCCGATAGGCTCAACTATTACTTATAAATATCGAGGATTAACAGAATCTGGCAAGCCTCGCTTTGCTACCTTTTTAAGAATTCGAGAGCCTGCTGAGTAACAAAATCTCCTTACGTAAGTTATCAAGCGGTTAAATTTGGTAAAAAAGTTGTAAAATTCAACCGCTTATCAAAAATAATTTGTGATCCATTCATCATTTATGAACTAAAACATTTGAAATTTTACTCGATTTTTTTTATTTTTTTGTTAAATTTATTCATTATAAAATTAAAGGAAATCACAATGACAAACGCAGAACTTTTTAGTGAAGGGCTGAATCTGATGTTTGCAGGAATGGGATTTGTAATGCTTTTCCTGCTTGTATTAATTTACGCCATCAGCTTTATTTCTACCCTCATTAATCGCTATTTTCCTGAACCGATACCTGTCTCAGCTCCCAAAACAATACAGCCTGCCGTTGATGATTTAGAACGCTTACGCCCTGTGATTGCAGCGGCGATTGCACATCACCGCCGAGTAAACAATCAGAATTAAGATAAAGCTCAAAAAATTAGAAGGAAGTTTATTATGACAACTCAACCGAAAAAAATTGCTATAACCGATGTTGTTTTACGCGATGCTCATCAATCTTTATTTGCCACTCGCTTACGCTTAGACGATATGCTACCAATTGCCGCAGAACTCGATAAAATCGGCTATTGGTCGTTAGAAACTTGGGGGGGAGCAACTTTTGACAGCTGCATTCGCTTTTTAGGGGAAGATCCGTGGGTTCGTTTACGTGAGCTAAAAAAAGCGATGCCAAAAACGCCAATGCAAATGTTATTGCGTGGACAAAATTTGCTCGGCTACCGCCATTACGCCGATGATGTGGTAGATAAATTTGTTGAACGTTCTGTGGCAAACGGTATGAGTGTTTTCCGTGTATTTGATGCGTTGAATGACCCTCGCAATATGCAAGCGGCATTACAAGCGGTTAAAAAACACGGTGGACACGCACAAGGGACTCTGAGCTATACCACTAGCCCGGTACATACTTTAGAAACCTGGTTAGATGTTACTGAGCAACTATTAGAAATTGGCGTGGATTCTTTAGTGATCAAAGATATGTCGGGCATTTTGACTCCGATGGCGGCTTATGAATTAGTGAGCGAAATTAAAAAACGCTATGACGTAGAGTTACATTTACATTGCCACTCCACCACCGGTATGGCTGAAATGGCGTTGTTGAAAGCGATTGAAGCGGGTGTTGATGGCGTGGATACTTCTATTTCTTCAATGTCCGGCACTTATGGACACCCTGCAACAGAATCTATTGTGGCTACCTTACAAGGCACACCGTATGATACAGGCTTAAATATTCCTGAATTAGAAAAAATTTCCGCTTACTTCCGTGATGTGCGTAAAAAATATGCGAAATTTGAAGGGCAACTGCGTGGCGTAGACAGCCGTATTCTAGTGGCTCAAGTGCCGGGCGGTATGCTCACTAACCTTGAGAGCCAATTAAAACAACAAAATGCGTCAGATAAACTTGATCTCGTATTACAAGAGATCCCTCGTGTACGTGAAGATTTGGGGAATATTCCACTTGTTACCCCAACCTCCCAAATTGTCGGCACGCAGGCAGTTATGAATGTGTTGATGGGCGAGCGTTACAAAACAATTGCGAAAGAAACCGCTGGGATTCTCAAAGGTGAATACGGTCGTACACCAGCACCGGTAAATAAAACGTTACAAGAAAGAGTGTTAGAAGGTGCAACGCCGATTACCGACCGACCTGCCGATCATATTCCACCGGAACTAGATAAATTAGTAGCAGAAGTAACTGCTCAGGCAAAAGAAAAAGGTATCTCGCTTTCTGAAAACAGTATTGATGATGTATTGATTGTGGCGTTATTCCAACAAATCGGTTGGAAATATTTGGAAAACCGCAACAATCCATCAGCCTTTGAACCTGTACCTAGTGCTGATGATGTGAAAGCAGCACCAGCTGCTGCACCAAAAGCCCAAGCACAATCCGGTTCTGCGGTTTACACCGTTGAACTTGAAGGCAAAGCCTTTGTGGTGAAAGTGAGCGAAGGTGGGGATATTACCAATATTGCTCCGACAACCGCCCCTACTCCAGCTCCACAAGCGGTCAATTCCGTTCAAAAATCTGCAAATGCCGAACCGGTTAATGCCCCGATGGCAGGGAATATTTTGAAAGTTGAAGTGAAAGACGGTCAGCAAGTCGCAGAGGGCGATGTGTTACTGATTCTGGAAGCAATGAAAATGGAAACCCAAATTTGTGCAGCAAAATCAGGCACAATTCAAGGTATTAACGTGAAACAGGGCGATGTGGTTGCCGTGAATGATACCTTAATGAGCATCGCATAGAGGTGATATATGGAAGGTATTATTGCACTCTTTAAAGGAATGGGCATTATGCACCTAGAGTGGGGGCAAGCCGTGATGATTGCGGTAAGTGTACTGCTACTCTGGCTTGCGATTGCACGTAAATTCGAACCTCTGTTACTTGTGCCAATCGGCTTTGGTGGTTTGATGTCGAACATTCCCGAAGCCGGTATGGCGATGACGGCTTTAGACAATTTGCTTCATAGCGGTACAGCGGAACAACTTGCCATTATTGCGGCAAAAGTCAATAGCACAAGCCTTAATGTCCACACTATCAAAGACGCCATTGCTCTTGCTGCACCATCAGTTCAAAATGAATTGGAAATAATGGCTGGCGATATGGGCTACACTGCCGGTGTATTAGCATTATTCTATAAAGTGGCGATTGGTTATGGTGTTGCCCCACTCATCATCTTTATGGGGGTGGGAGCAATGACAGACTTCGGACCGTTACTCGCCAACCCAAGAATGCTATTACTTGGTGCCGCCGCTCAGTTTGGTATTTTTGCAACTGTTCTTGGAGCATTAGGCTTGAACTGGTTAGGCTTAATTGATTTTACCTTGCCACAAGCCGCAGCTATCGGCATTATCGGGGGAGCAGACGGTCCAACCGCTATTTATCTAGCAAGTAAACTTGCTCCTGAATTATTAGGTGCAATAGCAGTTGCAGCTTACTCTTATATGGCATTAGTGCCGCTTATTCAACCACCGATTATGAAAGCACTAACTACCGAGCAAGAACGCAAAATCAGAATGACGCAGCTGCGTAATGTTAGCAACCGTGAAAAAATTATTTTCCCGATTGTATTATTGCTATTAGTGGCTCTGCTATTACCTGATGCTGCACCATTACTCGGTATGTTCTGTTTCGGTAACTTGCTCCGCACCAGTGGCGTGGTAGAACGCTTAAACGATACCGCTCAAAATGCGTTGATTAACATCGTTACCATTTTCTTGGGCTTATCAGTTGGGGCGAAATTAGTTGCCGATAAATTCCTCCAACCGCAAACTTTAGGGATTTTAGTGCTAGGCGTAATTGCATTTGGCATTGGCACAGCAAGCGGTGTGATTATGGCGAAAATTATGAATCGCTTTAGTAAACACAAAATCAACCCACTCATCGGCTCGGCTGGTGTATCCGCCGTACCAATGGCGGCTCGTGTATCCAATAAAGTCGGTCAAGAATATGACAAACAAAACTTCCTATTGATGCACGCAATGGGTCCAAATGTGGCTGGTGTAATCGGCTCAGCTATTGCAGCAGGTGTAATGCTGAAATATATTGCCAATATGTAACCGTTATTTGAAAGTACAAAAGTAAAAACAAGTCTCCGAGAATTTTCTTTCGGAGACTTTTTCATTTTGTTGATAATAATTCTCAAAAAATTATTGACTTCTCAGTTGAGAACTATTATCATCAACTCACTTCAAAAATAATAGGTAATCACTCCAACTCTTTACGCCGTATTCCCCCACAAAATACGGCGTTTTTTTTGCTTATCCGCCAAAACCTCTATTAATTTCAATTCATACCGCTATAATAGAGCCATTTTTATTGATAAAAGAGAAGGAAGATCAATGACTCAATCTATCGAATCAACACTTGCCGAGCTTAAACGTGGTGTGGAAAATATCTATTCAGAAGAAGATTTAATTGCAAAACTTAAAGAAAATCGTCCGTTACGCATTAAATTAGGTGCAGACCCAACTGCACCGGATATCCACTTAGGACACACGGTAGTGTTAAACAAACTCCGCCAATTCCAACAATTTGGGCACGAAGTTTATTTCTTAATTGGTGATTTTACCGGTATGGTGGGCGATCCATCAGGTAAAAATTCCACCCGTCCGCCACTAAGCCGTGAAGATGTTTTACACAATGCGGAAACTTACAAAGAGCAAATCTTCAAAATTTTAGACCCGCAAAAAACCAAGATCGTATTCAACTCTGATTGGTTAGGTAAATTAGGCACGGAAGGAATGATCCGTCTAGCCTCGAACTACACAGTGGCTCGTATGCTTGAGCGTGAAGATTTCAAAAACCGTTTCACCAACCAGCAGCCGATTGCAATTCACGAATTTATCTATCCATTATTACAAGGACACGATTCCGTTGAATTAAAAGCAGACGTAGAATTAGGCGGTACAGACCAAACCTTCAACTTATTAGTGGGTCGTGAATTACAAAAATCTGCCGGTCAAAAACCGCAAGTAGCGATGACATTACCGCTTTTAGTGGGCTTAGACGGCGAGAAAAAAATGTCGAAATCACTTGGCAACTACATTGGCGTAACTGAAGCTCCAAGCGAAATGTTTGGTAAAATTATGTCAATTTCTGATGATTTAATGTGGGATTGGTATAACTTACTTTCATTCCGTCCATTAGACGAAATCGCCCAATTAAAAGCAGATGTTACCAACGGCAAAAACCCACGTGATGTGAAAATTCTGTTAGCGAAAGAGATCATCGCTCGTTTCCACAATGAAGCCGCAGCAGATGCCGCAGAGCAAGAATTTATCAACCGTTTCCAAAAAGGAGCAATTCCGGATGAAATGCCTGAATTTACCTTTGAAGGCGAAATCGGCTTAGCCGCCCTATTAAAAGAGGCAGGACTTGTGCCATCAACCTCTGAGGCTATCCGTTCAGCTCAACAAGGCGGTGTGAAAATTGACGGTGAGAAAGTGGAAGATGTGAAACAAAATGCTCAAAAAGGCACGTTTGTTTACCAAGTCGGAAAACGTAAGTTTGCTCGCATTACGGTGAAATAATTCCCCAATAAGCAAGCGGTCATAATTTGCAAATTTATTACAAATTATGACCGCTTCATTTTATAGTGATTTAAACGGAATTATTTAAATTCGTAACGTCGAATAGTTTTCACGTCTGAATCTTGCTTTTGGATCTCATCAGCAAGATGGATACGAGCACCTACTGCTGCATGAGCATCGTATTCACGTGTTAAAGTTACTACTTCGCCGTTATCTCTTTGAATAGTCAATTCAACAACTTCCGGAGATACTTCTTTGCTAGATAATACAGTTGCATTACCTTTATCAGAGTACACATCAGCAGTACAAGCTGCTAAAGCGAAAGTTGCTAATACTGCTAAAGAAAGTTTTTTCATTATAATATATCCTCTAGGAAAAACTAAAAATTAAAGGAGAGACACATTCAGATCTGAGTTAGACCCTACAATTCTCACACGTTTGCCAGGCACAAAACCGTCTTCTTTCTTTTGAACTACAACGATTTCTTTACCATCATCTTTGCGAATCACCATTTCTAAAGAAGAAACTTGGCTCGCTTTTTGTTCTACTTGGCTACCAATTACAGAACCTGCAATCGCACCTACTGCTGTTGCAATAGCTTGACCTGTACCACCACCAACACCGCTACCTGCAATACCGCCTAATACGCCACCACCAACAGTACCAATTACACCTTGACTATCAGCTTGGATTTTAACATCACGCACAGATAAAATTGTACCATAAGAGATAGAACGAGCTTCTTTGGCTTGTGATCCAGAATATACACTGCCGCTATAAACGTCTGTATTAGCACAACCAACTAACACAAAACTTGACATTAACGCCGCTGCTAAAGCTAATTTTTTCATTTTAATTCTCCGAAATACCAAAAAATTACATTTCTGACATAATTATGTTGTTTATATCATAAGGGTGCAGCTTTAGACAACAAAGATTACAAAAAGTTACATTTCTCAAACTCATCGCAATACTTGGATTCGGTAATCTTTCCCCCTCCACTTTTGGCTGGCTAATCTTTAATTTCAGATTGGAATTTTCTGCCAAACCAAAGTGTAATAAAGCTCTTTCCACCCATTGCTCGGTATTTTCACCGGCTAAAATCGGAAAAACCACCTCAATATGCTCCCAGCCTTCCTCAGGATAAACTTTATCTTTCGGGAAAGGGAGCTCAACAATCTTTACATTTTGTCCGCAAAATTTAACCGCTTGATCTAAGGTAAATAAACCAATCGGTCTGCCATTCACTTCGCTTTCCTTCAACAAGCTCGCCCCTTCTAATAAAAGGCTTTTCCATTGCTCGGCAGTTTCGTGTTGATTCATTCTGATCGCTAGATGATCGATTTGATAAAGGGATAAATCAATGCCGGCAATATCGGCAATTTGTTGAATTTTTTGCTCAAATTGAGATAAATCACCAAAACAAGCGGTCATTTTCTCGAAAAATTTTGCATTTTCTGCTATAATCTTGTCCATTTTTGTAAATCGAATTTAATAGGTTAAATCAGTGAATATTCAACAAATTCTATCAGATAAAATTAAACAGGCAATGATTGCCGCAGGGGCAGATGAAAATGTAGAGCCGTTAGTTCGCCAATCAGGCAAGCCGGAATTTGGCGATTATCAAGCTAACGGAGCAATGGGGGCAGCGAAAAAATTAGGCATAAACCCTCGTGAATTCGCTCAAAAAATCTTAGATAACGCAGACTTAAACGGCATTGCCGACAAATTAGAAATTGCCGGCCCGGGTTTTATCAACATCTTCTTAAATCAAGAATGGTTAGCACAAAATGCCAATAATGCGTTACAAGCGGTCAATTTTGGCATAAAAACTGCAAATCCACAGACCATTGTCATCGACTACTCTTCGCCAAACGTAGCAAAAGAGATGCACGTTGGTCATTTACGCTCAACCATTATTGGTGATGCGGTAGTTCGCACTCTTGAATTTCTAGGCAATAACGTGATTCGAGCCAACCACGTGGGCGACTGGGGTACTCAATTCGGTATGTTGATTGCCTACCTTGAAAAAATGGAAAACGAACACGCCAGTGAGATGGAATTAAGCGATTTGGAAGCTTTCTACCGTGCAGCCAAAGAGCATTACGATTCCGATGAAGTCTTTGCCGAAAAAGCCCGTAACTATGTGGTGAAACTGCAAAGTGGCGATGACTATTGCTTAACAATGTGGAAAAAGCTCGTGGACATCACAATGCACCACAACCAAGAGAACTACAATCGCCTAAACGTAACCTTAACGGAAAAAGATGTAATGGGCGAAAGCCTTTATAACCCTATGTTGCCAGAAATTGTCGCAGACCTCAAAGCCAAAGGCTTAGCGGTGGAAGATGATGGTGCGTTAGTCGTCTTTTTAGATGAATTTAAAAACAAAGACGGCGACCCAATGGGCGTAATTGTGCAGAAAAAAGATGGTGGTTTCCTTTACACCACCACCGACATTGCTGCCGCAAAATATCGCTATGAAACCTTAAAAGCCGACCGTGCATTAGTATTCTCCGACAGTCGCCAAGCCCAACATATGCAACAAGCGTGGTTAATTACCCGCAAAGCCGGCTATGTGCCGGAAGGTTTCAGCCTTGAACATCCATTCTTCGGAATGATGTTAGGCAAAGACGGTAAACCGTTTAAAACCCGCAGCGGTGGCACAGTTAAACTGAAAGATCTCTTAGACGAAGCGGTAGAGCGTGCGGATAAACTGATTTCAGAACGTTCTACAGATTTAACTGCGGAAGAGAAAGCGGCAGTAGTGGAAGCGGTGGCAATCGGCTCGGTAAAATATTCCGATCTATCGAAAAACCGCACCACCGACTATGTATTCGATTGGGACAATATGCTGACGTTTGAAGGCAATACTGCCCCTTATATGCAATATGCCTACACCCGTATTCGCTCGATTTTCGCCCGTGCCGGCATTAATGCCGACAGCTTAAATGCTAAAATTCAACTTAGCGAAGATAAAGAACGTGCTTTAGCGGTGAAATTACTGCAATTTGAAGAAGCACTAAACGGAGTGGCAAAAGACGGTATGCCGCATATTCTCTGCCAATACCTCTATGAATTAGCCGGCACATTCTCTAGTTTCTACGAGGCTTGCCCGATTCTCAATGCCGAAGAAAATGTGAAAAACAGCCGCTTAGCCTTAGCCGCATTAACCGCCAAAACCTTAAAACAAGGTTTAGATTTACTCGGTATTAAAACGGTAGAGAAGATGTAATTTCCGCAGGGCGAAAAATATTTCGCCCCTACAATAACTAACAGAATGTAATTTCGTAGGGGCAAATCATCATTTGCCACTCAAAGATACAGTGGAGCGAAATCTTTTTCGCCCCAAGACCAAAGGACAATAAAATGAAATTTATAGATGAAGCCCTGATTCGTGTTGAAGCAGGCGATGGCGGAAACGGCTGTGTCAGCTTCCGCCGTGAAAAATATATACCAAAAGGCGGACCGGACGGTGGTGATGGTGGCGATGGTGGTGATGTTTACTTAATCGCAGATGAAAACCTTAACACCCTGATCGACTACCGCTTTGAAAAACGTTATGCCGCAGGTCGTGGTGAAAATGGTCGCAGTGCAGGTTGTACAGGTCATCGTGGTAACGATATTACATTACGTGTGCCGGTGGGGACTCGTGCTATCGACAATGATACCCAAGAAGTGATTGGCGACTTAACCCGCCACGGAATGAAAATGTTGGTGGCAAAAGGCGGTTATCACGGTTTAGGCAACACTCGCTTTAAATCCTCAGTAAACCGAGCTCCACGTCAAAAAACCAACGGCACACCGGGCGAAAAACGTGATTTATTGCTAGAGCTAATGCTACTTGCTGATGTGGGAATGTTAGGCTTGCCAAATGCCGGAAAATCAACCTTTATCCGCAGTGTCTCTGCTGCTAAACCGAAGGTTGCAGATTACCCGTTCACTACCCTTGTGCCAAGTTTAGGTGTAGCTCGTGTAGGAGCAGATCGCAGCTTTGTGGTTGCCGATATTCCCGGCTTGATTGAAGGGGCTGCCGAAGGGGCTGGTTTAGGGATCCGTTTCCTAAAACACTTGGAACGTTGCCGCATTTTGATTCACTTAGTGGATATTATGCCGATTGATGAAAGCGACCCGGCTCACAATATTTCAGTGATTGAATCTGAGCTATACCAATACAGCGAAAAACTTTCTGAAAAACCGACTTGGTTGGTGTTCAACAAAATCGACACCATCGGCGAAGAAGAAGCTGCTGAGCGAGCCAAAGAGATTGCCGAGCAAATCGGTTGGGAAGGCGATTACTACTTAATCTCCGCCGCCACCGGTCAAAACGTGCAGAATCTTACCCGTGATATTATGGATTTCATCGAAGCGAATCCTCGTGAAGTGGAAGAAGAAAATAAAGCCGCGGATGAAGTGAAATTCAAATGGGAAGACTACCACAACGAAGCAATGCAAAATGCCGTGGAAGAAGATTGGGATGACGACTGGGACGATGATTGGACCGAAGAAGACGATGAGGGCGTAGAGTTTATTTACGAACGCCGTTAATACAATACAAGCGGTTATTTTTCGGAAAAATTTTGCAAATTTGGGATAGTGGACAAAATTGAGTCTGATTTCCCAATGAACTAGCCATAGTGGACATTTTTGAGTCTGCTATGGCTTTATTTTCAACTCTTTTGGCAAACAAAATCCTTTATAAACATCATCTTATGTTCATCAGTTAGTCCTTGATGTGGCACTAATTTGGCTTTCATTTGTCTAAAAAATGACTCCACCAAGTTGGCTGTATGTGCAATGTTTAACTCGGGATACGCTTGATAGGTAAATAGATAGTTTATGCTACGTTTTAAACTCCAATAAGCACTCCGTAATCGCTTATGTTTAAATCGTTTTGGGTTGGTTGCAGAACGTTCATTGAAATAACCTTTATGTTTATTTAACCATACAGATAGGGCTAGAGTAAGTGTTTCTTGTGTTTGAAATTTAAGTGAGTAATAAAGCGATAGTAGCTCTTTTCCTGCCTCTGATTTTGGTGATTTTGTTAAATAAAAAATACCTCGCCCGATTTGATGGAAGTGGCACATTTGGGTAGGAATATTGGGGTAAGCATTTAATAATCCTCTTCTTCCATCACAGGTAATTGATTGAATGTTAATTCCTTTTTCAATTAACGCTGAGATAGCGTCAAAATAATATTGATTTTTCTCCGCAGAAATAAAGCGAAAATAAATCGGCTTTAAAGATAAGGAATCCATTAGGATAAGTACAGCAAAACGTTGTTTAAAGTGAGTGGTATCCATCATGATATTTACTGTTTGAGGAAGAGATTTTTGCTCGGCTTTTGTCGCTTTTTCGAGATGCCTTCTAATCGTCCGTTCAGAACATTAGTATTCAAAAGCAAGTTGTTGAATCGTTTGTTTTTGAGAACTGTACTTAAACCAAATTTCTTCGGAATTAAGTCGCTTAGATGCGACAAAGTTACGGTTACAATCAAGGCATTTATAGCGTTGGATACCGTTAATTTTACCGTATTTTTTGAGATTAAAAGATGAGCAGAAAATGCAATTTTTTAGGCATTTTTATAAAAAGTAGGTTAAAGCCTTATATTACAAGGTTTTAACCTAATTTACAGACTCAATTTTGTCCACTATACCAAAAATTTCAAGAAAAATAACCGCTTGTTTATATCAACTTATAGGTCTTTAATATTTTCTAACTCAATTAATTTACCAAGATTTTCAAAATGGCTTTTTCCAAGTTTTTCAATGCAAAGATCTACTAATTTTTTCCCTTCAGAAACAGCTAAGGAATAATTATTAGCCTCCCATTGCTCTTTAGTAAATCCTGATTTACTTTCCTCACAAGATGCGGCACCTCCACCAGAACCTACTACACTAAATTGAACATTCAATTTATAATGTGCATTATCATAAATCAGATAATTTTCTCCTATCGCAAAATAGACAGGGGAACCACTGTAATCTAATGGCTTACTAAAGCGAATATTTTGCTGTAATAAGGATTTATATTTAGGATATGCGTAAGTTTCAGCAATATTCAAAATAGCTGTTTGCTCCCCAAATAGTTCCTCCTTTGAGTGAGTATATATTTTGGCACTACAAGCACCTATTATATTAAACAATGAGAATGGGTTACAAAAAATCGTTTTTGTCACATCGCCAGCCACTGCACTAGCATTATCGCCTCTTGTCACAATACGCAAGTACTTATTTCTAGCTTGATTATTATGAACCATTCGTAACCCAGCAATACTATTATCAGATAAAACAACTTTTTCTGTTTCCATTTTAACTTGTTCAATCTTAGGTTTAGATGAACAAGCAGCTAATACTGTCATCATAACTAAACTAATCAATAATTTTTTCATAGATAAAGACCCCAAAATGTGTGAAAATACTACCAAATTATAGGAAAACACTATGATTGTTCTAGAATCAAACAAGACAAATTACTACCTAATTTGTCATTAAAATTGCTCAATTTGTGAGGTATAAATGGGAATGCACGATAAAATCCGTTTAATGCGAGAAGTTCGTCAATGGTCGCAGGAAGAAATGGCAAATAAGATGAATATGTCATTAAGTGGCTATGCCAAAATTGAGCGAGGCGAAACCAAATTGCATTACGACAAATTAGTGCAAATCGCCCAAATTTTTAATATGAATTTGTCTGATCTTGTTGATTCTGATAGAGGTATATTTTTCTCTATGAATGATAATGGAGATAATAATTCACTAACCTACTATAGCAGTTCTGAAGCAACGCTTATTGAGCTTGAAAAACTTAGATTATCCCTTTCCCATAAAGATGAATTACTTTCACAAAAAGATATTTTATTAGCCCAAAAAGAGCAAGAAATTCAATCACTTAGAAAGATTATTTCCCTATTAGAAAATAAATAAGAACATTACAAGCGGTTATTTTTCGGAAAAATTTTGCAAAAAATTAAAGAAAAATAACCGCTTGTTTTTTAAGGAAACTTATGCTCACATCAGAATCTTGCGATTTATTTAATATTCCGTTCTTCCAATTTTCTCAGCTGAAAAAATATTGTCCCGAGGAGATTCCTCGTATTAAGGCGGATTATAAAACCCATTGGGAAATTTGGAAGAACCTGCATCTTGAAATCCACCGTCAGTTAGGGCAGCCATTTAGCGAGCCGCATATTGAGCGTTGGTGTAACGGTTGGCAAGTTCGGGCTCATTTTTTTGCCTATTACAAATATGAATTTAATAAAAATTCAGCGGCAATTATTTCAGTGATTTTAAATCGCCGCCGTTTGCAAGTCAGCCTTGATTGGCATTGCTATCGGGCGGATAGATCGCAGATTAACGTGCATCAATACAATCAATGGTGGGAAGATTTAGATCGGGAACGCTTTGCCGATTTTGAGGTTTGGAACGGAAGTGAGAGTGAATATGCTGATTTTCACCAAGTAAAAACCTTTTCTGAAAATGAATTTGCATTAAAAGGTGAAGAAGATTTTTGGTGCATTGGGCGGAATTTGGAAAAGGACGATTTAGATAAAACGGATGTGGTGGAGTTTATTTATCAGGCAATTCGAGATCTGCTGCCGCTTTATGAAAAGTGTCATCAATAGATAAAACAAAAGGACTAAGCCGTTAAGCTTAGTCCTTTAAATTTATGCCGTTACGACATCTTTATTTTGTAGGCGTAAACGATAGCGTTTGTCCATCATACAGAGTAATCCACCTAACGCCATAAAGAGTCCACCAATCCAAATCCAGCGGATAAACGGTTTGTAATATAAGCGAACCGCCCAAGAATTATCTTCAAGTTTTTCTCCTAATGCAGCGTAGAGGTCGCGAGTGAAGCCCCAGTCGATAGCCGCTTCAGTCATTCCCATTTTACTGACGTTATAAAAACGTTTTTCTGCATTGAGTGTGGCTTCATACTTGCCGTTGTGGGTAATTTCAAGCTCAGCTGTACCGCCTTGATAGTTTGCCCCATCGGTAATTTTAATACCTTTAAATTCAAATTGATAATCTAAAATTTCAGCTTTATCGCCCACATTCATTCTCACATCTCGTTCGACACTGAAATTTTGGCTAAAGGCAATACCGAAGACCGTCATCGCCACACCTAAGTGGGCTAGCACCATTCCCCAATGTGAGCGAGAAAGTTTGAATAAACCGCTGAAGAATGAATGACGGTGCGTAGCTCGTTGTTGCAATTCATATAAGCTCAATAATACGATAAAGACCGACATCATTGTGCCAAGTACTACACTCACAGTAATCGTATTGCGGAATAGATAAGGAAGAGCAAAGCCAAGCAAAGCCATTAAAATCAGGGTAATAATTACTGGTTTACGAATGACAGAAACTTGGTCTCGACGCCATTTCACAAGCGGTCCAATTCCCAGCACAAATGCAAAAGGCACCATTAAAATCATAAACATTTGGTCAAAGAACGGTGCACCAATTGAGATTGTACCTAAACCGATTTGCTTATGAACAAGCGGTAATAAAGTCCCCAAGAATACTACCGATAAAAATGCCATCAATAAAATATTATTGATTAATAACATTGTTTCACGCGAATAGCGTTCGTAGTTATCAAGACTTTTAATTTGAGAGCCTTTAAACGCATATAACAATAATGAACCACCTACTACCACAACTAGATAAGCCAAGATATATAGCCCTCTCGTTGGGTCTGATGCGAAAGCGTGAACTGAAACTAAAATACCTGAACGAACTAAGAATGTTCCCACTAAGCAGAGGGAGAAGGCGAGAATGGCTAATAACACCGTCCACGCTTTAAATGTGCCACGCTTTTCAGTTACCGCTAATGAGTGAATTAATGCCGTACCGGCAATCCACGGCATTAGAGAGGCATTTTCCACCGGATCCCAGAACCACCAGCCGCCCCAGCCGAGTTCGTAGTACGCCCACCAAGAGCCGAGCACTATACCGAGCGTTAAAAACACCCAAGCTGCCATTGTCCAAGGGCGAGACCACCTAGCCCAAGCGGTATCTAAACGACCTGTCATTAATGAAGCAATCGCAAAGGCGAAGGCAACCGAAAATCCTACATAGCCCATATAGAGCAGCGGCGGGTGGAAAATTAAGCCCACGTCTTGCAACATTGGGTTTAATTCTTTGCCATCAACCGGGAAATTCGGGAATGTGCGATCAAACGGGTTGGAAGTAAAAATCACAAACACCAAGAAACCGATGCTGATCATCCCCATTAAACCTAACACACGGGCAACCGCATCTTCCGGCATTTTACGAGTAAAAGTCGCAACCCCTATCGACCAAAGCGAAAGCAACCAAACCCAGAGTAAGAGCGAGCCTTCGTGAGCACCCCATACGGCAGAAAGGCGATATTGAAGGGGTAAACGACTATTTGAGTTATTTACCACATATTGCACAGTAAAATCGTTTACCGCAAATAAGTAAAATAATGAACCAAAAGAGACGGTTAAAGCTAAAAACATCGCCCACGTCATTGGTCTGGCTAGGGCAATTAAAGTGCTATTATGTTTCTCTGCCCCCCAAATCGGCAGAATAGCTAATAACACAGAGATAGCTAAGGCAAGTGCCAAAGCATAATTGCCTAATTCCGCAATCATTTAGTTTCCCCTTGCATATTAGCTTTTTGGGCTTCGGCTTCCGCTTTCATTTTGCGATCAGTTTCTGATTCGCCTTTTAAATCTTGCTCTGAAACACCCGATTTTTTATGTTGATCTTTCAACTTATCGCCCAATTCCGGTGGCATATAGTTTTCATCGTGTTTTGCCAATACTTCGGTTGCTTTTAAACGTGTTGGCTCAATGAGCACGCCCTGTGCCACAATACCCTGCCCTTCACGGAATAAATCCGGCAAAATACCTTCGTATTCGACTGTAATAGAAGGTCCAACATCATTTAAATCAAACACCACTTTTAAAGTTTTATCATCACGCTTGACCGTATCTTCCACAACCATTCCGCCAACACGAATACGCTGCCCGACTTCCGGTTTTTGTTTAGGATCATCATTTTTACCATTAACAATTTCAGATGGTGTGTAGAAAAGATCGATATTTTGGCTTAACGCATAAAGTGTCAATCCTGCTGCCACAGAAAGCCCAAGCAATACTGAAAGTACTACTTTCAATCTTGATTTTCGTCTTGGATTCATCGTAATCACCCTTAAAAATAAATGCTTAAAATAAATGCTATTGCATTAAAAAATTAAAAATATAACCAACTATAAGCATAACAAAAAATCGCAAAACATTCCCTAAATTTGAAGGAAGTTTTGCGATTTCTCAAACCAAATACCTATAAAGAAGTATTAATGCGATATTTGCAAAATTTTAACGTTTTTTAACCGCTTGTATTGCCTATTAAAGTGGTTGTTTAAGCTTTTCTTCTCTTGCCAGCTCTTTTTTCGCTTGAGCTAAAATTGCCTTGTGTTCACGGCGGCTTAACCAAATCAGTACTCCCATTGCAATAAAGGTAATGGCATAAGAGAGCCAAACATAGAAACCGTAACCACCCATTGCGAAAAATTCGCTAATTGATTCAAATTGAAAAGTCATCTCTATCTCCTACTTTCTTACACTGCTTTTGCTAAATTTTTAACCCAAGGGCGATTACGTTCATCTTTTAATAATGCGATACGATAACGCCAAATACTAAACCACACGGTAAAAATCAATGAGCCAAAAATCGCCAGTAATAACGGAATGAGCATTTCGACCGCCATTGACGGCTTGTCAAGCTTAGTAATGGTTGCACCTTGATGTAGCGTGTTCCACCACTCTACCGAGAAGTGAATAATCGGCAGGTTAATTACCCCAACCACCGAAAGCACCGCAGCGGCTTTTGCCCCAGTCTGTTTATCTTGAAAGGCTGAGTAAAGAGCCATTACGCCAATATAAAGGAAAAAAAGCACTAAGGCAGAAGTTAAGCGAGCATCCCACACCCACCAAGTTCCCCACATTGGTTTACCCCAAATCGCTCCTGTCGCAAGGGAAATAAAGGCGAACACCAAGCCAATCGGTGCCATTGAAATCATCGCCAAATTCGCTTGGCGAATTTGCCAAACTAAAGCAACTAAGCCCGCTACCGCCATTGAGCCATACACGCCCATCGACCAAATCGCCCCCGGCACGTGAATAAAGATAATACGGTAGCTATCGCCCTGTTGGTAATCTTTCGGTGCGTAAGCAAGCCCCCACACAAAAGCCACCGCTAACATAATTAAACTTAACCAACCCAAAAACGGTTGGATTTTCCCTAGCAAATGATACTGTGTTTCAGATTTTGCGTAAGGGTGTAGCCATTTCCACATAGAAAAACTCCGTAATAAATGAAATGTTTATTTACTTATTTTTGTAAAATTACTGCTTTCAAATCTAGTTCAAACTAATCCTTAACGCCCCTGCAATCGCAAATGGCGAAAAAGTTAAAGTAACCGCTAAAATTGCACCGATAACCGCAAGTTGTCCGCTGTAGCCCATATTCAGGGTAGCGGCTTCAAGCACCGCGGCGGCAAAGATTAATACCGGTAGAAATAACGGTAAAATCAATAGGCTTAACAAAGTACCACCTTTGCGTAATCCGACAGTCAATGCCACGCCAATTGCCCCTAAGCAGCTTAAAATCGGTGTGCCGAGTAATAATGTCATCACTAACGCCCACCAAACGTGGGTTTCTAGCGAGAGCAAAATTGCCGCAATCGGGGAGAGTAAAATCAGCGGTAAGCCGGTTAAAATCCAGTGAGCAATCACTTTCGCCAATGCCACTTGCGGTAAACCTAACGGCAATAGCATTAATTGTTCAAGTGAGCCGTCTAAATAATCATCTCGAAATAAACGTTCAAACGAAAGCAATGCAGAAAGGAGTGCCGCTACCCACGCAATACCACCGGCAATTTTGCCCAATAATTCAGGATTTGGTCCCATTAAAATCGGGAATACAGTAATCACCATTAAAAAAAACCAAAGCGGATTTAAAATTTCCGATGGTTTGCGAAAGGCAATGGTTAATTCACGCTGAATAATGCTAAATAAAATCATACTTTAAATTGATCTAACGAAATAATAGCAACTTTATCGCTCTCTGCTGCTTGATGACTGGTAAAAATGACTAATCCGCCTTTGGCACAATGTTGCTCAATATGAGCAATTAAATCTGCTACCCCTTTTTTATCAATGGCGGTAAAAGGTTCATCTAAAATCCAAAGTTTGGCTTGGGTCAGCCATAATTTAGCCAACGCAACACGGCGTTGTTGCCCTGCTGATAATTGAGAGCAAGGCAAATCTTCTCGCCCGATAAGGGAAACTTTATTTAACGCCTCCCACAACGCTTCGTCATCTTGCGGCAGTTGTTGAATTTTTTGGAAAAAGCGTAAATTCTCCCACGCAGTCAGCTCCGGTTTCACACCCGAATAATGACCTAAATAAAAGAGTTCCGAATAATATTCATCACGTTGTTTTTGAATAGGGATATCATTCCATAACACTTCGCCTTCAGCAGGTAACGAAAGCCCGGCTAAAATACGTAATAGACTAGTTTTACCGATGCCGTTATGCCCTTCAATCTGCACCCAATCGCCACTGTTTACAGTAAGATTACACCCTTCAAATAAACGGGTTTCACCTCGCTCACAAGCGATATTCTGTAGTTTAAGCTGATATTGGGGTGTTTGCTTCATCATAACTCAATGGGTAGAAAAATATTAACTGAAGTGTAACATAAGCTATTCTTTTAACGTAGCAAATAAGTTACTTATTTAGAGGTAGCAAGCGGTCAAATTTTCAAAAATTTTTGCAAATTTTGATAAGAATCAAACCGCTTGTTACAGAGAAAGGGCTTCCTTCACAAAAGGAATGGTTAATTTTCGTTGGGCTTGTAAAGAAGCGTGATCTAATTTATCTAATATTTTGGACAATTCTTCCAAATCAGACCCTATTTTTTTCAGCAGAAAATGAGCAACTTCATCGGATAACTCAATTCCTTTTTGATGTGCATTGGCTTGCAAAATATGGCATTTTTGTTCGTCAGTGAGATCACTTAATTGATACACTTCTCCCCACGTTAAACGGGAGCGTAAGTCCGGCAATTTAATATTTAATTGATGAGGCGGGCAATTCGCACTGATTAACAACAAGGTTTTTATACCATCACTAAATAATCCCTGCTGTTCTCGAATTTGATTGAATAAGTTGAAAATTGCCAGCTCCCATTCCTCATCACCTGCAATAGCTTGAATATCATCTAAACAAATCACATTCAGTAGCTCGGCGTTATCTAAAACCAACGGTGAGAAATAATGAGCTTTTGTTAAAGGAATGTAACTTGAGGTTTGTTGGTTTAAAAGAAAGTGATTGCTCACGGCTTTTAACAAATGACTTTTACCACAACCTTTTTCGCCCCAAATATAGAAAAACGGCTGTTGTACATCGGCAAAATTCCGTTTGAGAGATTCAAGCAACACTTCACTATTCTCTGCGTAAAAATTATCGAAAGTGTCTTCATCAATTTGATAAATCGGTAGAGGTAACTGCAAAAATATTCCTTAAAGCCAGCCATCAAAAACTTTGTAAGAATATCGGAAAACTGCCGTTTTGAGAAGTGGAAATTGCTCAATCAAATTTCATTTGTAAATTTTGATAAAGTCCTACCTCTATTTGTTAAAAAAAGATTGCAGTTCGCTAAAAAAATTGTATATTCAAAACTTCACATAAAAAAAGTAATTCAATCTATAAATAAAACTCAAGGAGTGAAGATGAAACACCTAGCTAAACTTTCGTTAATTGCAATGGCGGTTGCAGGTTCTGCAACTGCAATGGCTGCACCAAAAACCTTCGTCTATTGCTTAGAAGCATCGCCTTCAGCAATGAGCCCTGTTCTTGTAACAGACGGTGCAAGCCTTGATGCCAACGCTCGTCCTATCTATAACAAATTGGTGGACTTTGCAGAAGGCACAACCGATGTTATCCCATCGTTAGCAGAAAAGTGGGATATTTCTGAAGATGGCAAAACTTATACCTTCCATCTGCGTAAAGGAGTGAAATTCCACGACAACAAAGAATTCAAACCAAGCCGTGAATTAAACGCTGATGACGTGGTATTCTCAATCAACCGTCAGCTTGATCCAAACCACCCATTCCATAAAGTATCAGGTGGAAACTATGAATACTTTGTCGGTATGGATATGCAAAATATCATTGAAAAAGTGGAAAAGGTGGACGATCACACCGTTAAAATCAGCTTAAAAGTGCCAAATGCCCCGTTCTTAGCAAACTTAGCAATGGACTTTAACGCAGTTTATTCTGCTGAATATGCCGAACAATCATTAAAAGCAGGTAAACCGGAGCGTATTGATACTAACCCAATCGGTAGCGGTCCGTTCCAATTTGTTGATTACCAAAAAGACTCAACCGTACGTTACAAAGCTTTTGAAAACTACTGGCAGGGTAAAGCAAAAATTGACCGTTTAGTGTTTGCGATTACACCAGATGCGTCTGTACGTTTAGCCAAATTACAAAAAGGCGAATGCCACGCAATGCCATATCCTAACCCTGCGGATGTTGAAGCACTTAAAAAAGATGCCAACATTGAGTTAATGAGCCAATCTGGTATGAACGTAGGTTATCTTGCATTGAACTCATCAATTAAACCGTTAGATAATCAAAAAGTTCGCCAAGCCTTAAACCACGCAGTAAACAAACAAGCGATTGTGGATGCGGTGTATCAAGGTGCCGGTCAAGTGGCGAAAAACCCTATTCCACCAACAATGTGGAGTTACAATGACGCTGTTCAAGACTATGACTATAACCCTGAAAAAGCCAAAGCGTTATTAAAAGAAGCAGGCTTTGAGAACGGCTTTACCACAGAACTTTGGGCAATGCCGGTATCTCGCCCGTACAACCCGAACGCTCGCCGTATGGCTGAACTTATCCAAGAAGACTGGAAAAAAGTGGGCGTGAATGCGAAAATCGTCAGCTATGAGTGGGGTGAATACCTCAAACGTTTACGCCAAGGCGAAGCAGCAACTTCAATGATCGGTTGGACAGGCGATAATGGCGACCCGGATAACTTCCTGAACACACTATTAAGCTGTTCAGCGGTTGAAGCCGGTTCAAACTACTCAAAATTCTGCCACAAACCGTTTGAAGACGTAGTGCTTGGTGCGGCTCAAGAAAGCGACAAAGCAAAACGTACAGAGCTTTACAAACAAGCACAAGTTATCTTCAAAGAGCAAGCTCCTTGGATTACCATTGCTCACTCAACCGTTTACTTCCCAGTTCGTAAAGAAGTAAAAGGTTATGTAATGAGCCCTTTTGGCTTACATAACTTCTATAATGTAGAGCTTGCGGATAAATAATCTGCCTGCAAGCGGTCAATTTTGCGAATTTTTTTACAAATTTGACCGCTTGTTCTCCCCTCTTTAGCAAAGAGGGGCAGGGGGAGATTTGGTAGCAACGATTTGCGAAATGGGAGAATGAAAAGATCTCTTTGAATGATTATTTATTTTCTCCGGCAATGACTTCTGTCAAATCTCCCCTAATCCCTCTTTTCTAAAGAGAGGAATCAGATCGAGAGGTCAGATAACCCTTTATAAAATCCCAACATATTAGAGATTTTGAATGTTTCAATTTATTCTTAAACGCGTATTAATGGTGATTCCCACCTTTATCGCAATTACTTTAATTACTTTTGCCCTTGTGCATTTTATTCCCGGCGATCCGATTGAGATCCGAATGGGGGAGCGTGGATTGTCGCCTGAAGTTCATCAACAAATGATGGAACAGCTTGGCTTAAACCGACCATTGTTTGAGCAGTACATCAGCTATATCAGCGGTGTGCTACAAGGTGATCTTGGCAGGTCGTTTCGTAACAACGAACCTGTACTGAAAGAATTTTTTACCCTTTTCCCTGCAACTGTTGAGTTGGCATTTTTTGCATTGTTATGGTCTCTCATTTTAGGGATCTTCTTAGGCGTGATTGCAGCGGTTAAAAAAGAGTCGTGGATTTCGCATACAGTTACCACGCTTTCTCTGACAGGTTACTCTATGCCGATTTTCTGGTGGGGCTTAGTGCTAATCCTTTATTTTTCTACCCCACTGGGTTTACCCGCTTCGGGACGTTTACCGTCTGAATATTGGATTGAAGCCGAAACAGGTTTTATGCTGATTGATACTTGGCGTTCAGATGAACCGGGTGCATTTTTAGCGGCAATAAAATCATTAATTTTACCTGCTATTGTACTGGGTACAATTCCGCTTGCGGTGATTACCCGAATGACGCGTTCTTCAATGCTTGAAGTTCTGGGCGAAGATTATATACGCACCGCAAAAGCTAAAGGCTTGAATACCACTCGAATTGTGATTGTTCACGCTCTGAGAAATGCGTTAATTCCAGTAGTAACCGTTGTTGGTTTGATTGTAGGACAACTTTTGTCAGGAGCGGTTTTAACCGAGAATATTTTCTCGTGGCCTGGCATCGGCAAATGGATTATTGATGCCATCAACAGCCGTGATTACCCTGTGTTACAAGGCTCTGTATTAATCATTGCCACTATTATTATTTTAGTTAATTTAACCGTAGATTTAATATACGGTATTGTAAACCCAAGAATCCGCCATTCATAACAAGGTTTCAAGCGGTTAATTTTGCTTATAAATTTGCAAAAAGTATCTAAAAACCAACCGCTTGTTCTCTAGGATTTGGGATCTTTTTATTTTTGGAGTGATGAATGTCTTCAATAACATTATCTGCACCTAAACCAAAAACACCATTGCAGGAGTTTTGGTACTATTTTTGTCAAAATCGAGGTGCATTAATCGGACTTACCTTTATTGCAATAGTCTTTTTTGCCTGCGTGTTCGCACCTTGGGTTGCCCCATTTGACCCAATTGAGCAAAACCGTAGTGCATTACTACTCCCTCCGGCTTGGTTTGAAGGGGGAAATTCCGCTCATTTACTCGGTACGGATGATATCGGGCGTGATATTCTGTCTCGTATTATTTACGGTGCAAGATTATCCGTCTTTATCGGTTTAATCATTGTGCTACTTTCTTGCGTGTTCGGGGTAATTTTAGGCTTAATCGCGGGTTATTACGGCGGTATGCTTGATATTATCATTATGCGATTTGTGGATATTATGCTTGCCATTCCAAGCCTACTTTTAACCATTGGGGTAGTAACCATTCTTGGTCCATCACTCACCAATGCAGCAATTGCCATTGCGGCAGTTTCCATTCCAAGCTATGTGCGTTTAACCCGTGCTCAAGTATTAAGTGAGAAAAACCGTGATTATGTAACCGCTTCCCGTGTAGCCGGTGCAAGTGTGTTCCGCTTAATGTTTGTGGTTATCTTACCAAACTGCTTAGCTCCACTGATCGTTCAAATGACAATGGGGATTTCAAATGCGATTTTAGAACTTGCCGCACTCGGCTTCTTAGGCATTGGAGCTCAGCCACCAACACCTGAACTGGGTACGATGTTGGCAGAATCACGTGGCTTTATGCAATCGGCAAACTGGTTAGTAACCATTCCGGGACTGGCGATTTTATCACTTGTATTAGCATTCAACTTAATGGGCGATGGCTTGCGTGATGCACTCGATCCAAAACTAAAACAATAGGAGAGACAAGATGGCATTATTAACTGTTAATCAGCTTTCCGTCCATTTTGGCGATGAAAAAACGCCATTTAAAGCGGTGGATCGCGTAAGCTACGAAATCAATGAAGGCGAAGTATTAGGAATTGTAGGAGAATCAGGTTCGGGTAAATCGGTCAGTTCATTAGCGATTATGGGCTTAATTGACTTTCCCGGTCGTGTAATGGCGGAAAATTTACACTTTAACGGTAATGATTTGTTGGCATTAAAACCAAAGGAAAAACAACAAATTGTGGGTGCGGATGTGTCTATGATTTTCCAAGATGCAATGACCAGCCTCAACCCAAGCTACACCGTAGGCTATCAGATTATGGAAGCGTTGAAAGTCCATCAAGGTGGTTCAAAAGCAAGTCGCCGTGAGCGAGCCATTGAGCTACTCAAAATGGTGGGAATTCCGGATCCTGAATCTCGTTTAGAGGTTTATCCGCATCAACTTTCGGGCGGTATGAGCCAGCGAGTGATGATTGCAATGGCAATTGCCTGTAACCCTAAATTATTAATTGCTGATGAGCCAACAACCGCATTAGATGTAACCATTCAAGCACAGATCATCGACTTACTGTTAGAATTACAACGCAAAGAAAATATGGCGTTGATTCTCATTACCCACGATCTTGCCCTTGTTGCGGAAGCGGCTCATCGCATTATCGTAATGTATGCCGGACAAGTGGTTGAAGAAGGCAAAGCGGCGGAAATTTTCAGCTCGCCACTTCACCCTTACACCCAAGCATTGCTGAAAGCATTACCTGAATTTGCCGAAGGAAAATCCCGTTTGCAATCTCTACCGGGTGTTGTACCGGGCAAATATGACCGACCACAGGGTTGTTTACTCAATCCTCGTTGCCCTTATGCAACGGATAAATGCCGTCAAATTGAACCGGAGCTACATACATTAAACGGTCGCCAAGTGAAATGTCATACACCACTAACACTCGCAGGCACACCACTTGCTTTTGAACAACATCTGAGAGGTTAAAATGAGCGATTTGCAAAAAAATGATAAAAACGCACCGCTTCTCGATGCGATTAATCTAAAAAAATATTACCCCGTTAAAAAAGGAATGTTCGCACCGCCAAAGTTAGTTAAAGCAGTGGATGGCGTATCATTTACGCTTGAGCGTGGCAAAACATTGGCAATTGTAGGCGAATCGGGCTGTGGAAAATCAACGTTGGGGCGAATGCTCACAATGATTGAAAACCCAACTGAAGGCGAATTATTCTATAACGGACAGAATTTCTTAGTAAATGATAAAGAAACTGCTCAGCTACGCCGTAAAAAAATTCAAATTGTATTCCAAAATCCATATAGCTCACTCAATCCTCGCAAAAAAGTAGGAGCAATTTTAGAAGAGCCCTTGTTAATTAACACCGAATTGTCGGCAAAAGAACGTAAAGATCGCGTTTTAGAAATGATGGCAAAGGTTGGCTTAAAACCTGAGTTTTACGACCGCTATCCACATATGTTCTCGGGTGGACAACGCCAGCGAATTGCAATTGCTCGTGGCTTGATGCTACAGCCTGACATTGTAGTTGCTGATGAACCAGTTTCCGCATTAGACGTTTCGGTTCGAGCCCAAGTGCTTAACTTGATGATGGATCTGCAAGAAGAAATGGGGCTGTCTTATGTCTTTATTTCTCACGATTTATCCGTTGTTGAGCACATTGCTGATGAAGTGATGGTGATGTATTTAGGTCGCTGTGTTGAACAAGGCGATACTAAAACGATTTTTAGTAATCCTCGCCACCCTTATACCCAAGCATTGCTTTCAGCAACACCACGTTTAGATCCAAATCAACGTCGTGAACGCATTAAGCTAACAGGCGAATTACCAAGCCCACTTAAGCCACCAAAAGGTTGTGCTTTCAATGCTCGCTGCCGTTTTGCAACGGATCTATGCCGCGTCAGCCAGCCAGATCTCAAAACCTATGCAGATGGCACTCGCATCGCCTGCTTTGTAGTAGAAGAGCAACATAAATAGATCTAACAAGCGGTACGATTTTATAAAAAATTTGCAAATCGCACCGCTTTTCTTTGAGGAAAAATATGAAGCGTTATTTTTTATTATTTGGATTGCTACTTAGCACCTATTCCCACGCTCTTGAAAAACTGAATGTGCAGTTATGGGCAGAACGAGATCTGGTTTCTAACAACGACAAATATATTTTGAATTTACACACAGGCGATTGGCAATCTGGCGGCATTCTCTATTGGATTGGAACGACCAATAGTTTACATTTTCGAGGCAATCAAAAAGGGCTAGATTTTACATTAAGTTCTTTTGAGCCGGGCGGAGGAGAAAAGCCGTCCGAATATAAAATAGTAGGAAAGCTAACACCCCATCTTAATCGTTTTGAAGCAGAGCTACACCATCTGCCAAGTCAAAATGTTGAGAAAGTAACCTTTGGATCGCTTTTTTGGCAGCCAGATCGCCCTCAACATTTGATCGAATTTTGGGGCGAGCCGCAGCCCTATAACCGAGTGAAGATTGATGAAATCCGCATTCTGGAACGAGAGAGCCGTAAATTTCTGCAAACTATTGAAGTATCACACAAAAATGATATTTACCAAGAAGGGCTTGCAGCACACTATATTGATTTAAACTTCGACGGCTATTTTGATATTGCAATGCAAGTTGGGGGCGATTTTGAGGCTGGAGGCTATCGTTATTGGCTCTATAATGCTTCCTCTCAAAAATATGAGCTTTCAGAGGAACTCAGCAAACTCACTCGTTACCCATCACGAGATATTATCCTCCGTGAATTACGATTTTTAGAAGGCACAGTGAAGTGGTAAATGAGGATTTTGCTCACAAGCATTTTAATTATATAAGGAGACACAATAGCAAACTTTATCCGAAAAACATTTGGCGGATTATCACTTAGTTACTATCTAAGGCATTTCTTATTTGGGCTACTGATTTTTGCCTTATTTATATTTGCAGGTGTAAAGCACCCTAAAACAGGCGAATGGAATATACCCGTTCTTACCATTCTGATCATTAGCCAATTTCTTTACCCTTACGCACGTTTTGTGTATGAAAGCATCATTGACTATATCTTCGGAAATAATGTGTTCTTTGCGAATGCAATTTTAGTTTTAATCGTGAAGTTATTTACTATGCTCTTATGCTATAGCTTTGCAATTTTTATTGCACCCATCGGGCTAATTTACCTCTATTTTTACCATACTAAACAAGAAAAACAGCATAACGTATAAAATGAAAAGGCTGAACTCAATAAAGTTCAGCCCTTTTGCTTGACACTACATTATCGTTGAACGACCTTTATTTAAGATCTTAGTTAAAACATTTTCCGCAGATTGTTCTAGCTGTGAGCCGATTTTCTGGCTCAATTTTTTCTTCTCTTTGTATTTTAATTCAATCACCTCTTTCTCAGAGATTGCATTTAAAATAAGATCATCACTGGTTGCAATTTCATCTACTAAATTTAACTCAATCGCTTGCTGCCCGAACCAGTGTTCTCCGGTTGCCACTTTTTCAATATCTAGTTGAGGACGGTGATGTTCCACAAACTCTTTAAACAATGAATGCGTTTCTTCTAGCTCTTGCTGGAATTTTTGCTTGCCTTTCTCTGTATTTTCGCCAACTAAAGTTACTGTACGTTTATATTCGCCTGCTGTCATCACATCCACATCAATATCGTGTTTTTTCAGGAAACGATGAATATTTGGCACTTGAGCTACAACCCCCACCGATCCAATTACCGCAAAAGGAGCAGCAACAATTTTATTTGCCACACAAGCCATCATATAACCTCCACTTGCAGCAACTTTATCTACTGCTGCAATTAAAGGAATATTGCGATCACGCAAGCGTTGTAACTGTGAAGCTGCTAAGCCATAACCGTGAACCACACCACCTGGGCTTTCTAATCTGAGCAAGACTTCATCTTTTTCTGGATTAGCAAGGCTAATCACCGCATCAATTTCTCTGCGTAGAGAATTAACCTCGTGCGCCATCATATCGCCATTAAAATTCAGTACAAACAAGCGAGATGGGGCTTCTCCGCTTGTTCCCCCTTCTTTTAAACGCTTCTTCTCAAATTTTGCCCTCTCTTTCTCTGCTTTTTTCTCTTGCTTTTCTTGATGCTTTAGCTCTGCCTCACTCAAGAAAAATCCTGCAAGCGATTTTTGTTGTTCCTTATATTTTTTTGTTAAATTTATAATGGATACTGTACCATTTTCAGTTTGTTTTTTGGATTCCAAAATCAACATCACGACCACTGCAACAATACCGAAAACCGTTAATAATTCTAATAAGAAAATCCCATAATTAAGTAAAACTTCTTTCCACATACCTCTTCCCTTTTGCAAAAAAATTAATAAATATGACCGCTTGTAGAATGATTTAATAAATCAACAACCGCTTGAGCTGCTTGCTCATCTGCATTACATTGAATTGACTTGTGTAGCTCAACAAATCGCTGTTTTAAATCCGCTTTCTTAGCTTGGCTTTCCATATCCTCTGCGAGGAAAACCGTTAAATGGTTTGCCAACCTCTCCGGATTACACTCCTCTTGGATTAGCTCTGGCACAAGAAGTTCTTGAGCAAGTAAATTAGGTAGAGAAATATAATCCGTCTTAACTAGCCTTTTTGCCAGCCAATAAGTAAGCGGTTTCATTTTATAGCCAACTACCATTGGAGATTTACACAACATTGCCTCTAATGCAGCCGTGCCGGACGCTAAGAGCGTGCATTCCGCTGCAATCATCGCTTCACGAGCCTTGCCTTGAATAATATTAAGTTCTAGCTCTGGAGCGATTTGTGCTTTAATCTCATTAAATTGTGCAATTCGCTTTTTATTAACCATTGGCACTAAGAATTGCAAATCAGGAAAGCGAGCCTTTAGAAGCTGAGCGGTTTTTAAAAATGGTTCAGCTAAAAACTGAATTTCACTCCCTCTACTTCCCACCAAAATAGCCATATAACGTTTGCTTTCATCAATATTGAGCGATAAACAGGCTTGTGAACGCTCTGGCTCTAACGGAATCGCATCTGCCATTGTATGACCAATAAAACGGCAAGGCACATTAAACCTATCATAGAATGCCTTTTCAAACGGCAGAAATGCCAATACCAAATTAGTCGCTCTGGCAATTTTAAACACCCGTTTTTGACGCCACGCCCACACCGACGGGCTAACGTAATGAATCGTTTTAATACCATTGGCTTTAAGCTTTTCTTCAACAGTTAAATTGAAATCCGGTGCATCAATGCCGATAAAAATATCAGGCTTTACTTGAAGCATTTCATCAATCACTTGTTTACGGCGTTTAAGTAATCTTGGAAGATGTTGAACCACCTCAGCTAAACCCATAACTGAAAGTTCCTCCATATCAAACAAAGTCTCGCAACCCGCTGATATCATTCGTGGACCGGCTACGCCAATAAAACGAGCATTTGGATAATGCATTTTTAATGCTTTAATTAATCCTGCTCCGAGAATATCTCCCGAAATTTCTCCGGCAACTAAACCAATAACTGGTGATTTTTCTTTCATTTTGACTCAATATTATCAATAAATACTTAGAGCTATTATACATCATGTAAGAGCAAAGCCACACTTGCAAAAAATCATTAAAAACCAACCGCTTGCATTACATCGGACGAATAGTGATTCACTCCAACCGACTTCCCATTTTTCTATATGCTTTCCTGAAAAACAAAAATCCCCTAAGTATCTCTACTTAGGGGCAGACCGTTGACAAATCTCTAGATATAAATTTGAAGGTTTGATCCTCTACAGGTTATTTTTTCTTTAATAACCAACCAATACCTACGCCTATTGCAGTTCCAATTAAGGAGTTTTTCAAAGATGAAGAATCTTCTCTTTCATTTGCTTTTTTACGAGATGGTTCTTGTTTTACCACATTTTTTGATGAAATAATCTCATCTCGTCTTACACAGGCAATAACTTTACAAGTGGGATGTGAAGACTTAAATCGATTTTTTGCATCAAGAATACTTGTTGCAGCAACCGCTCCTCGCCCTTTCTGATTATAACGGGTATCGATATAATCAATGTCAAAATGGTATTGTTTACTCATAGCATATCCTTAAGATTGAAATACTTTCTCTTTTATAGATAGAACAGCTTTTTTCACTAGATTTCTAGGAATGACATATCTAGCAGGAGCAGGAATGAAATCGATTACTTTGTCTATGACCATTTCAATATTGCCATCTGAACCAATTTTTCTAAGCATATCTTCGATTTCACTTTCGTAAGGCATAATATATTTATCAAAAAAAGCATCCAGTCCTGCAACTTCATCACCAATTTTAACTTGTGTTTCTCTGAGAATATCCACAAGCGCTCTTAATTCGTCATCACTAATTGAATACTCTACCTCTCCATTTTCATTAGATAATGCGATCATTGAAGATAACAATTTAATTAACCCGTCACGCAACTTATTACGGCCATGCAAATGCATTAGCTTTAAATCACCAAAGTTCAGCTCACCTTTATTATAGGATATTGGGTATGACTTATAATAAGGTTGACAATGTTGCCACCCCCCACTTGGCTTTACAATGATTTTCTTGTTCGTAATTAAAGCACCATCTTTTGCACTTCCAAAAAGAGTATCATCATAAAGCACTAAAATTTCTTCATCACTATCTAAACTCGCTCCCATACCTGATGCCATAGAAGCTTTTGCATTATTAAGCTTCTTCAATGGAACACTACCATTTTCCCCTGCAACAACATAATATGACGAATTATCAACACATTCTGACAGCTCATCCAGAATTTCTCTGATATATGGATATTTATCTAATAAACTCATAGCCAACTTCCTCTTTATTTCTTAGATAACGTATCAATAACACTTTGAGAACAATCTAATAATTTGTCTCTTAAAGTACGCTCATCGTGATAAAACTGAACTATTGAGCCTATATTCTCACCTGTATAATGTTGTTTATATGTAGCGAATATTTCTCTTAATTCAGAAAATTTAGCATTTTCAACAATGTTTTTATAATCATTTGGAGAATCTACAATCCTCCGAATAATTTGACTTTGCATATCATCACCTCATTTTGTTTAGCAAGGATTATTTCCTTTATTCCTGCAAGGGAATAAAGGAAACTCAGTATACTGAGTTGCAAAATTTGGTTATAAATTCACCGCTTGTACAGTATTCAAAACAAGTTATGGAAACTGAGGAAGAGTTGTTTTAAAGGGGAAAAAGCGTATAGGAAAGGAAAGAGAAATTATCTCTGCTGAAATCAGGTAGTTTTATCAGTTAAAATACAAAAGCAAAAACCCCTAAGTATCTCTACTTAG